>NZ_JAMJWC010000001.1:911074-1214766 GCF_023554555.1 Sphingobacterium sp. lm-10 | reverse complement strand
TCAAGAAGGTTTTTGATTTTACTTCTCCTCATTCTTGGTCTATTTACGCTATCTACGATCTATCTATTGGTGTCCCATTATGATAAAGCAGGAAACGAAATGTGGACATCGTATCAACCTTCGGATGACGAGATAGCGAGCATAACAGGCATTTGGATGTATCAAACCGGAGCTCCGCAGGCAAGGTCTAACGAAGCAAACAGATATCGTCGTTACGCCAATAATATTATGACCATCAAAAAAGTAGGAAACCGCCTACTGCTTGAACGGCACGGAGCCACGATTAATCATAGTGGTTATGTAGAATTTACTTCACCAGGCATATTATCAATCCACTCCTTTGTAGCACGATCTGCAGATGGTTCATTGGTAAATCCAAGTCACTCCCTAGCAAAATTAGCTCCAGGAGATAGCGTCATGTATGCCATTTCATCCACTTGGAGTTTCGAGTCTGATGACAACAATGATCTCATCGGAGCAAGAAATATTTACACCAAATTAAGTGACATTGGAGAACTTCGTACGATTGTGAATACACCCGAAAATGCGGCATGCCATTGTAAAATCGTAGAATGGACGCGCAGTGATGGTGCCACAGAAAAATTCAATTTAACATACGCAACAATTGAACCGGGTAGTATCGAAGAGGATCTGGATGAGAATAGTGTGATTCTACGAAAACCAAAGCAAGGCGTTTTGTTATCTCAGCCGTATCCAGTAAGATGAAATCGCTGTGATCTTTTCCGATACCGCCTCGGTTAGACTGTAAGATATATGCATGGCAGAATACCTAAGAGTTGCTTTTGACCATAAGGTAGTCCTATCCCCTCTACCAGGCTATTTCCCCCGTTATCGGATTCGTTTCCTCACTAAAGAACTTGCCGGTCGGCCCATCCTCACCGATGAGTGCATATTTAGCGATACGTTTAGCTGCCACGCCAACATCATCGCCCTGGTGCCCGGTGAAATCGGTGCTGGTGTAACCTGGGCATACGGCGTTTACCTTAAATGCGGTGTCTCGTAACTCATAGGCTAAATGGATTGTATACATATTCAATGCCGCTTTAGAGGTTGCATAAACCCCATATTTCGCGTAGTGGTAGGCTGGCCAATCTGGATTGCTCTGCAAAGTCAATGACCCTACGCTCGTGCTCACATTAACCACACGTGGGGCAGGAGCTTTTCTCAATAGATCCATCAATGCCTTGGTCACCTCAGCAGTACCCACCACATTAGTGTGGAATGCCGCTAAATATTCCGAAGCAGTCGCCTCTAAAACCGTGAAGGGCGCCGTGCCTCCGTTGATTCCCGCATTGTTAATCAATACATCCAACACATCGGTTTCGTCACCGATTCTTTGGCGCGCTTCCCGGATCGATGCCTCGTCTGTTACGTCCAATGAAATAGGGGTTACCTGATCAAAACCCACTGCATTTAGTCGATCGACTGCCGCCTGGCCCAAGCCTAGGTCGCGGCTACCTAAGTAAACGTAAAAACCAGCTTTTAAAAGCTCTTTGGCTGTTTCGAAGCCAATACCTTTGTTAGCTCCTGTAATAAATGCTTTTTTCATATTCTTCTTTTGTATCGAACAAAAGTGCCATGGATAAAAAGAAAATTTTTTACCATTTGTTAAAAAGAGTCTTATCGGATGTTTTTTCGAATTCGGCTCAACGAGGGTAACGTAATGCCTAGGTAGGAGGCGATGTCGGCCAGCGAGACGCGATTGATCAATCCAGGATAGTTTTGCATAAATTCCAGGTATCTGTTCGTCGCATTTTGTGAAATAACCGGTCCTTTGCGTGATTTTAAATGCATACAGCTTTGCACCATTTTATTTTTTGCGGTATCCCAATTGGCAATCAGATCGGAAAATGCGAGCCAGTCGGATTTGGAAAAGATCAACAACGTGCAATCTGTGCAGGCGGCGAGGTATTCTGTAGATGGGCTAGCTCTTTCGAAATTCATGTAATCCACCGCCAGATTTCCTTCCGGAATAAAACAACGGGTAACCGGCAATCCGTCGCTGGTATAATATACGCCTCGTAATACCCCTTCCAACACGAAGCATACCCGTGTAGGGACGCGACCGGCCTCCGAAAAATAGTTGCCTTTGGACAAGCTGACGATTTTTGCTTTTTCATTCATCAGACTAATATCGTCGTCCGTTATCCGGCCAAATTGTTGTATGAATACGCTCCATGATTCCATACCTGCAAGGTACTAAAACTCAATATAAAAATAAATATCTACTAAAAACATAGACTATATATTTATTTTTATATATTTGTGCCGTCGGCTATCACAGGAGAGGTAGCCACACTCTTTATCTGGCATAATTTCTAATCAAATGGAGACATTTACACGATCTGATGTAGTTTTTAATTTTTCCCTATTTTTCCAGAAGCGCATATGCTGCCCAAGCATGCGAATGTGTAGCTAATCAAAGCTATTACACACGATGATGTCGGCACCACCTATTCGATATTGTCGATCCATTAAAGCATAAACAATCCATTTTCTTATCCTAATTCATTCGTTTTATGAAAAATATAACGATGCTCGGATATACCACGGGTATACTGATCATTTTTCTATGCGCAAGGCCGACATCGCTGCAGGCGCAAGAATCCCCACGCACTATCGTCAATGCGTCATTTCGTGGCGTGGTTGTCGATGCGGAAAACCGCGCCCCAATAGAAGGCGCCACCGTAACACTCTATGGCGTGACACACGCCGTAACGACCAACCGCCAGGGTTTATTCACCTTCGTGACCGGACAAAATTTGCCCGCCCGCGTGGTAGTATCGTATGTTGGATATCAAGAACAAACGGCGACCATTCGCAATCCGGGCGATACCGTTCGTCTTGTTCCTAAAAGCAGTTCAGTAGAAGAAGTCGTTGTCGTCGGGTATGGTACACAGAAAAGACGTGAGTTTACCGGCGCTGCCGCTAGTGTCTCTTCAGAAGATATCAAAGACATTCCGGTGCAAAGTTTCGATCAGGCGCTGGTCGGGAAAGCGGCAGGGGTGAGTGTATCACTACCCAATGGATTGCTTAATAACCCACCCGTAATCCGTGTAAGGGGAGTGAATTCGATTTCGCTAAGTTCTTATCCCTTAGTCGTAGTCGATGGTATTCCGATCAACACCGGCAATATCGGATCTAATAATATCCCGAACAACCCGCTGGCAGACATTAATCCGGCAGATATTGAGTCTATTGACGTATTGAAAGACGCCGCTTCTACCTCCATTTATGGTTCTCGTGCGGCAGGTGGTGTACTGCTCGTCACGACCAAAAAAGGGAAGGCAGGTCGATCACGGGTCACCTACGATGTGTGGGGTTCGGCGGTGCGCGCCGCACGCTTACCTAAACTGCTTAATGCCCAACAATATATCGATATAAAAAACGAAGCCGTACGAAACAGCAAAATTCTCTCTGGCAACCAAGATAACCCGGCCGTAGCCGATGCGCTTTTCTTTCCGCAATATGATGAAGCGGGGAATCTGGTCGAAACGAACTGGTATGATCACGTTTATCAGACCGGTTACAGCCATAATCATAGCTTAGCCATCAGCGGAGCAAATGAAAAAACCCAATACTACATGTCGGCAAACTTTTCAGATCAGGAAGGATTTTTCGCCCGCAATAAATTCGAACGTCAGGGAATACGTTTCAATATTGAGCATAAGGTAAATGACTGGTTTAGCGTAGGGAGTAACTTGAATTATAACAAGACCTTTAACGATGCACAGAACTCCGGATCATTACCGGGTAGCCAGCTATTTTTGATCGGTGGCGCGAGGTTGGCTACGGCGCTTCCACCAAACGTGGCCGCCTACAACCCAGATGGGTCTTATAACCTGAGCGGTACGGGATTGCTAGGGCCTGGAGCCAACCGATTTACGAATACCTTGTATAATCCGGCCGCCTTATTTGACTATAGCAGTTACACGACAGGGAACGATCACATTCTAGGTAATATCCATGCGCAGTTGCAACTCGCTCCAGGTCTAAAATTTACCAGTACGTATGCAGTCGATAGAAACCTGACGACGACCAAGACTTATCTCAGTCCGAACTTGGGATCGTCAGGCTTTTCCAACGGTGGTGCAGTCACCAACCTGAGTGCCCTGCGCAACAACTGGAACTTTATCAATACCCTGAATTACGACCGCACCTTTGGCGAGAAACACGATATCGGCCTCTTGTTGGGCTATGATATACAGCAATATGATAACGATATCTGGAGTGCTTCGCAGAACAACGCTGCCGACCCATTTTTCGAGAACTTTCAAGGAAGCTGGGCGACCATTTCTGCAGCGGGGGGTACGCTGAACGAGCAGTTCTTCCGTTCGACCTTCTTTCGCGGATCCTATAATTATGATCGCCGCTATTTTCTGACAGCTAATTTCCGACGTGATGGTAACTCCGCATTAGGAGCAAATAATAAGTATGGCGACTTTGGAGGTGTTTCTGCCGGATGGTCTATCTTCGAGGAGGCATTTTACAGCGAAGGCCTATCCAACGCCTTAGGCGATTTGCGTGTACGCGCCAGCTGGGGTAAAGTGGGGAATGGAAATCTTTCCGCATTTCAGTCGCTGAACCTATACAGTTCCGCCTTGTACGGTGGCGTGTCTACCTGGAACCTCTCGCAGGCTGGTAACCCGAATCTGGGTTGGGAAACTTCCGAGCAAACCAACGTCGGGTTGACCTTCGGCCTGTTGCGCAACAAGCTCCATGTGGATGTCGACTATTTCCGGAATAATGTAAACGGATTGATCCTGAATGCACCACAATCTCCTTCCAAAGGAATCCCGGGCAATAGCATTGCCACTAATGTGGGTAGCATGTATAACCGTGGCTTGGAGGTGGCTATTCATGGCGACCTGATTCGTACGGAAAATTTCTCCTGGAATGCGGGGTTGAACATTACGCATGTAAAAAACCGGGTTACGGCATTAGCCGAAGGCAATAGCGATATTATTGGTTACACCCACACGACCACCGAAGCGAATAACATCACGCGGGTGGGCTATTCCGTAGGTAGTCTTTATGGCGCATTAACGGATGGGGTAAATCCAGAAAATGGACAGCGTATCTTCATCAACCGGGATGGGGAACGCGTTCAATATAGCGCGGTAGTGGCGTCCGGGCAGAGCAATTGGACGTACCTCGACGGTACCACCGCTGCACCGATCACGGTGGCTGATTATCAGGTCTTAGGCAATGCCTTGCCCACCTACTACGGCGGCTTTAACAATAACTTCCGTTACAAGGATTTTGACGCGACGGTGAACTTCACCTTTGCCGGAGGCAACAAAATCATGAACGGTACCCGAGGTACCTTATTGGATCAACGATTCTATAATAATGCAACCGAAGTGTTGAATAGATGGACCGCGCCGGGTCAGGAAACGGACATTCCACGTTTGGTATACAACGATGTGATTTCGAATGGGTCTGCTGGATTTTCTATTTCCGACAATGCCGAGAAGGCGGATTTTCTACGCCTGCAACAAGTAGTTTTAGGCTATACCTTCCGTCCGGCAGCATTTGCTCGGCTGGGGCTGTCCAGCATTCGGGTTTACGGACAGGCTTCCAATTTATTTCTGCTCACCGGTTATACCGGAGCGGACCCCGAATCGTCCTCCAATGGAAACTCTGCGACATCCATGGGTGTCGAGAAAAACTCCATCGGACTGGGACGCACCTGGAGTGCAGGCTTAAATGTTTCATTTTAATTTTTTGGAAAACATGCAAAATTATATCCATAAACACCTTAAAAAATACCTGGCATGGGGTCTGCTTCCCCTTACGCTATCACAGGCCTGCAAAAGCGAATCGGGATTGTATCCCGTGCCGGAAACCAGTATTTCCGACCAGAATGTCTTCGACACGCCCGCGCGGATAGAAGGCCTGGTGAATGGCATGTACCGTAGTCTTAAAGCTGCCAGCTTATATGGAGGGCGCTATCTCCTGTATCAGGACGTGCGCGGAGAAGACTTTATCAACTTGACGGCGAATAGCTATACCGCCTTTGAAAGCTGGAACAACTCTTACAGTTCAGGTTCTAACGATGTCAATAATTTGTGGTCCGCAGCCTATGCTACGATCAATAGTGCGAACATCGTCATTCAGGGACTGAATACTACTCAGGTTATTCCGGAAGCGGCCGCAGCGGCCTATATCGGCGAAGCGAAGTTTCTGCGGGCGCTATCGTATTTTAGCTTAATTACGGTTTTTGCGCAACCCTATAACCGTGATCAGGGCGCTTCTCCGGGTATTCTTTTGCGGCTGCAAGCGGAAACAGGAACCGCTAACAATGACCTGGCACGCAGTACGGTAGCAGAGGTTTACACGCAGATTATACAGGATTTGGAAGAAGCCGAACAAGTATTGCCCGAAACCTATACGACCGCACTGCTAAACACCACGCGTGCGCATAAAAACACGGCTATCGCTTTGAAAACACGGGTATATCTAACAATTCGTAATTACGCCAAGGTGCTCGAAGAATCGGCCAAGATCGTTCCTCAGACTACCGCGCCTTTTGCTGCTCAACGGGGTGTTGCGCATCAGCTTCAATCTGATATCCAAGTGGTATTCGGAGGCAACTACACCACGACGGAATCAATCCTGAGTATGCCAATGACACCGACCGATGCGCTTTCTGGACAATCTGCGCTGGGATACGTATATTTGGTTAACCGGGAGTATTATTTGAATCCTACGGGTATTTTAGGCAATACACAATGGACAGCCGGTGATCGTCGACGTGGGTTTCTGCAAGCAAATGGTGGGCGACAGTATTTGAGGAAATATGCGAAAGCTTCTCCTTATGTAGACTACATCCCTGTTATCCGCTATGCCGAAGTGTTGCTCAATTACGCCGAGGCTGCCGCTGAATCCGGACAATTGTCCTTGGCTGCTGCCTTACTGCAAGGGGTGCACCACCGTTCTGACGCGAGTTACAACTTTCCGGCCGAGACGATCGCCAATCCATCTGCTTTGCTTGATGCCATTGCGCAGGAACGGCGGATCGAGTTATTAGGAGAAGGCTTCGGAGGACATGACTTACTGCGCCGATTGCAGCCACTTCCCGCGAAAGGGGATGCGAATATCCAGACGCCGCGCGTAGAGACGAGCGCACAGAACTATATTTTTCCACCGCCAAATACAGAATTGGCGACGAATACATTATTTAGATAAAAAACACCGCATGAAATATTCATGTTCTCCCAACACAAACTCTATTGAAGGTAGAAGTGAGAAATTAAAAATTAAAAAAATATTTATTTAAAGCCTTTAAGGTCAGTTTTTTTGTGAAAAAACCATTCGTGGCTCACGCGACAAAAAACCTGGAATATTCCATATGGACTTTAAAAGACAAGCTATACACATATGAAGACAACGACATATTTAATTACTATAGGGCTGCTGTCCAGCCTGAGCATCACGCCCGGGAAAGCGCAGCAACAGACTACAAACCTTAGTTTGAAAGGTACAGTGGCCAATACTGATAGCGACCATGTATACTTGCACCGCTTTGAAAACAAAACATTTACCCTTATCGATTCGGCTAAGGTGGGCAAAAGAGGTTTTTCTTTTACTACGCGCTTACCTTTGCCGGAATTATACGGCGTATCCCTTACCAAGGAAGATGCCCCATCGTATGTCTTTTTAGATAAAGGGAAAAATACCATTCGATTGGATGGTGCTTCTTCGGATGGTCTGGAGGTAAAGGGATCTTCCGCGCATGCGCTGTTCGAAAATTACCGAAAAGCCAGGCATACCGATGTCGCGGATTTTATCCGTCAGCATCCCGATAATATCGTATCCAGTTATGTGCTATACAGAGATTGGTCGTATCGGCTTTCGCCAGAGGAATTGGAGCAAAATATTGCATTATTAACTCCGGCACAGCAGCAATCCCGTTACACGAAAGATCTGCGCAGCATTATTGACGTGGTACGGGAGGTAGCCGTTGGTAAGAAAGCACCGGCAATTGTGGCGGCTGATCCCGATGGAAAAGAAGTGGCTCTGTACGATAATCTGGGAAAATACACACTGATCGATTTTTGGGCTTCCTGGTGTCCGCCATGTCGCCGGGAAAACCCAAATATCGTGGCAAACTATCAAAAATACAGCGATCAGGGATTCCAGATTTATGCCGTTTCCTTGGATAAAACAAAGGACGCCTGGGTGAAAGGAATTGAAGATGATAAATTGACCTGGTTGCATGTCTCTGAACTGCAATATTGGAATAGTGACATTGCGGCAGCCTATGCGGTGCGCGCCATTCCGGCCAATTTTTTGGTCGATGACCAAGGCGTTATTGTCGCTAAAAATGTAAAAGGCGAACGTTTGGGCCAGGTATTAGACAGTTTGTTTAACGGTCATCAAGTCGCAAAAGGCGGTTCGAAAGTGGGTCTGGGTTGGGTAAATAACACGTTTAAAGGACAAGAGCCTATTGCTTATGAGTCGACGGAAGACCAACCTACAGAGAAGCAAGTCAAAAAAAGGTATAGCGCAGATAATCGGGTGTTTTTTAGCAACGAATCCGATGGCGCGCGGCTAAATGATCTCACTAAAACGCCTGAAGGCACGTATCAGGTATTCATTTCGCCGGAGAAGACACCCATTAATCAAAGTCCGTGGTATGGCTTTGAGGTATGGGCAGAAAAAGATACGACGATCACGATACAAATTACCTACGCCCCGGGCTTTTACCACCGTTATGATCCGAAAGTGAGTCGAGGAGATAATCATTGGGAAAAATTATCAGACGTAACCTATGGAATCGAAGGCGATCGAAAAAAATCCGCTGCCTTTAGCCTGCCGGTAGGACCGAATAAAGTCTGGGTCACTGCGCAGGAAAACATTCCTTCCAAAAAAGCATATGCTTGGTTGGAACAGTTAAGTGCAGACATTGAAAAAGTAGAAGTAGGTAAAACAGCGCTCCATGCGCCGCTTTACGTATACGGTGTGGGCAACCCAAAAAGTAAAAAACGCATCCTCGTAATGGGCCGTCAGCATCCGCCCGAGATTACCGGACATTATGCCTATGCAGGTTTTGTCGAATATTTGTTGGGCAATACGTCAGACGCCAAAGCTTTTCGCGACGAATACTATGTATACCTGATTCCGGTAGGCAATCCTGATGGCGTAGATGGTGGCCATTGGCGCGCGAATGCGCATGGGGTTGACCTGAACCGCGACTGGGATGCATTCCACCAGCCCGAGACCCGCGCTTTTCGCGATTATTTCCAGAAAGAGATCAAAGAGCAGGATCGCGAACTCATTTTCGCCATCGATTTTCACTCTACCGCACAGGATATCCATTACACCGTGGACCCTTCGTTACCCAGTCGCTTCCCCGGCTTTGTGCCAGATTGGATAGCGGGATTGAAAAAAGCGATACCAGGATACGATCCGCATATCAAACCTTTGTATTTTGAAGGCCCAACTTTCACCGCATATAGCTATTTTTATAAAAATTACGATGCAGAAGCCTTGGTGTACGAAATTGGAGACGATACCGAGCCTAGGTTTATTGACCAGAAAGCGCGCTTGTCTGCGCAACACCTGATCGAAAAGTTAATCGCCGTCGATACGGCTCAATAACCATAAAGTATGAAGATAAAAAGCATTTTTTTAGCCGTAACCGGTCTTATTATTCTCCACCCACTGCTTGCGCAGGAAAATAAAATTAAAGTCAGTGATCTGACGAAGATCAAGCAGATCACCGATCTAAAGGCACACCCGAATGGGTCTGAAGTAGCCTACGCAGTGAAAGCAGTCGTCGCAGATACCACGGTTACCGGTGGGTATACCTACAAAACCCAGTGGTTCACACATCAGGTGCCCGATAGTAGATCTATTCGCAAACATCGTGGCGCCGATCACACCGCCGCGTGGAGAGATACCGCCGGACTTGATGATCGGATTCAACAGATCTATTATGGTCCAGACGGTAGACGATGGACTTTGGTGAAAGGAAAGGGGAAGGAACAACAGTTACATGCCTATAATCAGGGTGTAGACAGTCTGCCATTTTATCCAGCTGTGCCTTATCCGGTACAGCAGGCACGCTTCAGTGCCGATGGACAGCAAGCCTTGCTGTCCGTGCGATTGACCTTATCCGACCTGGTAGAAAGTGCCGACTTTAATCCCCAAGGTCTCCTGCCGGAATGGCCGTATGAAAGTCCCGGGGATGCCCAAAATGCCTCTTTGAAAAAGTCTACGGCTACGCCTGATCCAGATGGCGATGCCGCGCAAATTGCGGCATACTTGCAACAGAATGAAGAGAAGACTTTGGCGAAGCGGACTAATAAATTGCAATTTCAAACAGAAAGTTCTACCACCGGTACGCTTTATTTCACACACTGGTATCGCGTTGATTTGAAGGAAGGTAGTAAAGCGACGCCGCTTACTTCCGGCTTCCGGTCGTATCCCCGTGCGGAGTTTTTGTCGGATCATCAGGTGATTACAGCGGTGGATCGGGATACATTGGCTCATCCCGACCGAATCAATACATCCGATATCGTGTTGATCGATGTTGACAAAGGCACGTCGCAGCGGATCATAGGCGATGGGCAGTATCGCTATCAGTTGGAGGCCGTTTCTTCATCCGGGAAAAAAGTCGCGATCAGCAGATCGTTGCCCCATACGCTCACTCAGGGAGATTTGTGGGTTTACGACACAAAGGATTGGATCAAAACGCCTATAAAGTACGATAGATCTGTAGGGCAGGTGCAATTTGGTACAGACGATGCTGATCTTTATTTTATTGCGCCAAGCAACGGCGGTAAAGTGCTCAACCACGTAGCATTATCCTCCGGGAAAGTGTCTTCACTTACCTCAGTAGATGAAGGTATAAACGACTACTGGGTGGGTAAAGGGAAAGCATTATTCTCCAAAACCACCTATGCCAATCCTTCGGAACTATTTGTCGCTGAAGCGGACTTTGACAAAGCACAGCCCCTTACGGCGATCAATACATCCTGGTTGGAAGGGAAAACCATCGCTAAACCTGAAAAATTCACCTTCACCAATGAGCTCGGTTTGGAAGTAGAGTACTGGTTGTTGAAACCAGCTTCTGCCAGTGCGAAACAGCAAAGCCCATTATTGGTGCAAATTCATGGTGGCCCTGCATCCATGTTTGGCCCGGGTGATGCCGGTATGTGGCACGAATATCAATACTTTCTGGCGAAAGGCTATGGCGTTTTATACGGTAACCCACGCGGTTCCAATGGGTATGGAGAAGCTTTTTTACAAGCCAACTACCGGGATTGGGGTAAAGGTCCTTCATCAGACGTGTTTGCCGCCGTGGATAAGGTCGTCGCTCAGGGTTGGGTAGATACGAAGAACTTGTATGTTACAGGAGGTTCATATGGCGCATTTCTCACGGCTTGGATCATTGCGCATGATGCGCGCTTCCGTGCAGCGTCGAGCCAGCGTGGGGTATACGATCTATACACCTTTTTTGGCAGTGGCAATGTATGGCCCATGTTAAAGCGTTACTTTGGTGGCTTCCCTTGGGAAGACGGCATCTTAGCCATCTTGCAAGAACAGTCGCCTATTACTTATGCGACGCAGATTCATACGCCTTTGTTGATTTTCCATGGGGAAAATGACAACCGCACTGGTCCGACGCAAAGCGACTACCTCTACAAGCAATTGAAATACCTGGGTAGAGACGTGGAATATGTGCGGCATCCAGATGCAGACCACGAGATCACCCGTTCGGGCAATGTCGGTCAACGCATTGATCAGATGCTACGCACGTATGAATTTTTCGAACGTTTTCGCTCGACTAATTAATTAGTAGCGCTTTCGTGAACCTTATTTTGTTTGACCATCGGTATCAATCCAAGGTTATCTAGCATACACATATCTTCGGTCACACCCGGGTTGGGTGTGACCAATAGCGTTTCCCTTTCGCCCGTGAAAATGGAATTTGCTCCCGCCATAAAGCACCAAGCCTGTTCTTCTTCCGACATCTCCATGCGCCCGGCACTGAGTCTTACCATAGCTGCCGGCATAATAATGCGTGCCGTAGCCACAGTGCGGACCATGTCCCAGATGGAAACTTTTGGTAGGTGTTCCAAGGGAGTTCCTTTTACACGGACTAATGCATTCACCGGCACAGAATCAGGGTGTTGGGGCAGTGTAGCAAGGGTAACCAACATCGCTATGCGGTCGGCAGGTGTTTCTCCCAAACCGACAATGCCGCCAGAGCACACCGTCATACCAGCCTTTCGCACATGATGGAGGGTATTTACGCGCTGATCAAACTGGCGAGTAGAAATAACCTGCTCATAATATGCCTCCGAGGTATCTAGGTTATGGTTGTAGGCATGTACCCCGGCCTCTTTGAGTCGTTCTGCTTGCCCTTCCGTGAGCATGCCTAAAGTGCAGCATACCTCTAGTCCTAAGGCATTTACGCCCTTGACCATGTCGATAACTCGATCAAAGTCTCGATTATCTCTAACTTCCCGCCAAGCCGCTGCCATACAAAACCGGGAGGATCCCACGTCTTTGGCTTTTTGAGCATGCGCTAAGACGACGTCTGTGGACAACAACGCCTGCACCTGAATGCCGGTCTGATACCGTGCCGCTTGTCCGCAGTAAGCACAATCTTCTGGGCAGCCCCCTGTTTTTACGGACAGCAGTGTGCACAATTGTATTTCTTGTGGTTTATGCCAGGTACGATGTACCGTAGCGGCTTGATAGATAAGTTCTAATAGAGGAAGTTGGTAGATGGCTTCTACTTCTTTCTTTGTCCAGTCATTTCGTAAAGCGGGGTTATTTTGCATACTCTTCATGTATTGATGGCTTAACTAACAGCGCTGCATATTGATGCTGATAAGGCAAGCTCCTTGTTTTATGCCATCAAAAGTAATCGGTTCTGCTGTCGGATAGGGAGGCCAGTTTTAAAATAAGGCATGGTCCGGCTGTTTTAGATGAAGCTATAGTGTAAGTACTTGTTGTAAGGTATGAGGATATTCTTCACCCAATAATTGTTGGTAATTAGCGGTGAAGCGAGCATAGAAACGATTAGTCTGTTGTATTAAATTGAGCATTTGCAATGCTTTCAGACCTTTTTTTAGTCCCATTTCGTGAACCGGATCTAAAGCAATGAGCAGGTCGGCAGCGGCAAAGAGTAAAGTCCAGTTTTGCTGCTTTTCCAGTTCTACGATGCTCTTGTGTAGATTGGAAATGAGTTCGTCCTCCAGCTTACTTTTGGCCTCGTCAAACAAAGGATCGTCTGAACCCAATAAGAAGGAACCACGTCGGATCAAAAGGTTGATGTCTTCTGCTATCAGATCTTTATTTTTTGCAAGCTGTGCGCGCAGAACGCTATAGTCGCAATAACAGGGTGAGGTGATCGCAACACGATAATGCCCGTTCTCATACACGATCTCTATGCCTTCTACGGTACTCAGTGCTTTGCGCAAGTTGTTGATCGTTACACCTCTGGAGGTTTTTACTTTATCTTTTGGTTTATCAGGCCAGATCAGATAACTTAACAAAGTAGAGCTGATCCCAGCCGCATCGCTATGGACGAGTATAAGACAGAAAACCTGCCGTAACCTCGTGCTGAATAGATGAGAAATATCATTGCCTCGACGGTCAAGAACCGTAAAATCACCAAATAAAAAAATACTATTTTTATCGGGATGTTTCCATCCGGTTGGCTTTAATAGACCTTCCTCGACAACTTCTGGCTTTGGAGCCTTTGGCTGAATTGTTCCTGTAATAAGTGTGGGTTGCTTTCCTATCTGTCGACGATAGACGACCACGGCTCCTGCAATAATGAATGCGGCGGAAAGACCAATCCACCAAGCACGATTTCCGTGACTTCCGTTGGGAAATGCGTGCAATTTTGTTTGGCTGATCGCTGGAAAATCGAGTTCATAAACCGATAGTTTCGATCGGATGTCATCGTCGGATTCCTGTACCAGCGCAATCAATTTTTGCAGGTTTTTATCGTGATAGAGCTTAGCACGGGTGCTTATTTTGTCAGAATAAATGGGGATCGAATCGCCCAGCTTTTCGTAGCTACCATCTTTTAGAGAAAATCGCCTTAGCTGGATCAAAGAACGGGAAACGTGCTCCGGGTATCCGAGCATATAAATCCAGTTATCATCTGGAATAACCAATCCTCTCGCGGGCACAAAATGAGGTTCCTGCCAATCCAGCTGCCACAACTTCTTCGTGCTGGCACTTGTAGGATCCATCTCGTAGAGGTCGTAAAAATACTTCCGACCAACAATATGTTGACCCGATTCATTTCCCATTCCACCAAAAAGATAGACCTTTTTAGTCGCTTTACCATAGCCCATGGAAGTAAAATACCGAGGTAGTATCTGATCGTTGGATATATTTTGCGGGGTAGTCCAGGTAGAATTGGCTATTTCATAGCGCATGAGGTTGTTGTTGTACAACATATTGCCAAATCCCCCGAAAACGAACAGTGTTCGTTGATTCGTTAGATAAAGTGCTCCATGATGATTTAATTCATTTCCTAAATATTGGCTACTCTCTACACGCCAGGTATAATCACTTAAGCCCAAGCTGGCTACAGTCGGGCCTTCGTACGGATGTTCGTAAAAAGTTTCATACACATACAAGCGATTTTCTGTCGAGTCAATAAAACTGTTGCCCAGCTTGATCAATACTGGGCAAGCATTAGCAAACCGAATTGCTTCTGTAAAGCCCTCTCGCAAGTGATGGATGTATAACGAATCACTATTAAAGTAATAAGCCAACTGTTTCTTTTCGTCATACTCTGATCCAGATTTGCGATTGGAGTATATGGCGTCGCTACGATGCCAATGATAGGCGTTGTTGAATAACCAAGTGACGTTAGATACTTTGCCACGAGGGATTCCAGATTCATCATGTATCACGATACCTGTACTTTCTTTCATCGGAAACACAAGTTTACGTTGCTCATCCGTGATCACCAATTCCCGTAAGGAAAAAGAGGGGACATCGATCAAATAATCACTTTTACCAAATATGACGACAGGCGAATAACTATCTAAACGAGGTGCCCTAACGCTTTGTGTGGCAAATTCTCCCAAAGACAGGGAGATGTTGCCTTCGCGCAAATCGTAGGTCATTTGGATGGCTAACCAGCGTTGCTTTTTCAATTTGTCCATTGAAATAGCCAGTCGAATTAGACCACTTTTACCCTCCTCATTAAACCGAAAAACGGCTTCGTTATCCTCTTTATCGAAATATAGATTGTATGTGGGATGTTGTGCGTTGTTTTTGAGGCGGATCAGGTAACCCGCTGTGCCGTCATCCCGGATATGTAGATCAAAGTTAATCTTTACTATCCCTCTAAAATTCGGATGGTTTTGCTCGAATAGCCGAACGGACGAACGCTGCTCGATCGGATGATTACTCCCGGTTAACTGAATTCCCTGTGCCATAAGATGAGATGAAAAGTAAAAAATGGAAAGGCAAAAAAACAGAAATACGAGTAGAGGTGGGTTAGTTGCTTTCATCATCGAGTTCATCAGGGACTTTTGGGTCCACATCATTGGCAGTCTTGTCATAACAAATGTAAAAAAAAATGTCAATAAACGATTTAGCAAAGATCAGCTCCCTAATGGATTCCCAAGCATAATAGGGTTGTTGATTTTGTAAATTTAAAAGGGTTAATACTTTCTTTAGGTATTAATAAGCCTATTTTAACCCATAAATTAACCCCTGTCGCTCTATATTGCCTTTGTTATGATCGGCGAGCTATAACCAAGCTAACCGGAACTAAAATTGTAAACCAAATTCAGAACATCATGCAATTAAACTGTATTGCTCAAGTCGCTTTCCGTGTCGCGCTTATGGGGGGAGCGATGACTACCAGTGGGATGTCCTCCTGCTCGCAAAATGCCATTCAACAAGTAGAACAAGTGGAGGAGACGGTCGATGATCAAGCCAAGGAGATGGCATTACGTAATCTCGAACGCTCCATCGCTTTAGTCGACATTACTATCGAAAAACAATTTGATCCTCAAACATTTGAGATGCGTCGATTCTACAATCCATTTACACAAGTAAAATCCGGCGAGCGTGCCTCGGTCTGGATGTACACCGCAGGTATTGAAGCGGTAAATGCGATTATTGGTGGATTGAAAAAGGCGCAACAGGCTGGCGACAATACACTCTACGAACAGCACTACACGCGTTATGTACAATTATTGAACAAGCTCTACGAGGAGGCCGATTACTACTTAGGGAGCTTCGAATTAGTATCCTACACCCAGACCAAATCCTGGTCGGTATATGCGGTGGATCGCGTTAATCAGAAAGGGCAGGCCAATGTATCCGGTATCCTCAACGTGTATGACGACCAGATGTGGCTGATTCGCGAATTGCTGGAATCGCACCATCTGACGGGAAATGCGGCTTATTTGGAGAAAGCCGAATACCTGACGGAATACGTATTGGATGGATGGGATACGACCCTAGACGATCAGGGAATCGAAAATGGCGGCATACCTTGGGGACCGGGTTATACTACGAAACACGCCTGTAGTAATGGACCTCTGATTACGCCCTTGGTTTGGTTGCATGAGTTGTACAAAGACAAATCTGACCAGGTCGAGCGGAGGTATATTGATGCCGCAGATCGAGAGACTCGGCGAACCGAAATGGTCAAAAAAGCCGATTACTACCTGGACTATGCGAAAAAAACCTATGGCTGGCAGAAAAGCCATCTGTTAAATAGCAATGGCGTATACAGCGATATGATGGGTGGCTGCGTGCCCAATTGCGACATCCAATACGAAACGATCGGCGGCGTGCGCTATCGGAGCAACACGCCACTTAGAGACGCAGTAGGCGAAGCGTTTACCTACAATAGCGGAACCATGATCTCTGGCGGAGCGGATTTATACCGCGCTACCGGCGAAGAAAGCTACGCCCGGGATGTGCGTGCATTGTCACAAGCGAGCTTCTCGCAGTTTGCGTCTCTGGGGAGGGATGTGCCTCAATACCATAGTTTTGGAACCGATGGTTTTAAGAACTGGTTTAACGGTATTCTGTTGCGTGGATATCAAGAATCTACGAATTTGAACGAACAAAATGCTGCTTATCTTCAAGCGTTTCAACGCAATCTGGATTATGGTTTCGAACGCTTTAATCAAAATGGGTACCTGCCGACCAACTTACTAACCGGTTGGGCGGGCGAACGCGACGGACAGGGTGTCGAGGGGATGTTTATGTTTACCTATGCGGCACAATATGCCCTCTTGGGACAGCATCATCTATCGGCTACCGACTAACTTACTATCTCGAAGTATTTCGATATATCAGGATACATAACCAATTATAAACCAATGAACAATGAAGGTAATCTTTAACAGGTGCACCGCTATCGTGGTGCCGATTTTTCTGCTCTTGGCGTTGCTTGCGCCGCGCGTATTGCTGGCGCAAAATGCCGTGCGTGGCCTGGTTTCCAACCCACAAGGTCAACCCTTATCCAGTGTTTCTGTAGTCGTCAAAGGATCGTCTCCTCAGGTAGCCACCAGCACGGACAATCAGGGCCGATATACGTTGAGTGTACCGCCAAACGCGGTGCTACAGTACAGCTTGATCGGATATACCACCAAGGAGCAGGCCGTAGGGAACGAAACAACGATTAACATCACACTGGAAGCGGAAGACCAAAGTGTGGAGGAGGTCGTCGTGGTAGGCTATGGAACGCAACGCAAGCAGACATTAACGGGAGCAGTATCTGGCGTTAAGGGTGCTGAAATGCGCCAGACCCGAAACGAAAACCCACAAAACATGCTGACCGGACGGATTGCCGGTGTACGCGTTTGGCAACAGAGTGCCGAGCCAGGCGCTTACCGCGCAAATTTTGATATCCGGGGTATGGGGGCGCCATTAGTGATTATCGATGGGGTACCGCGATCCATTCAGGATTTCCAACGGTTAAATCCCAACGATATTGAAGATGTTTCAGTGCTGAAAGATGCTTCGGCCTCTATTTACGGAGTTCGCTCCGCTAATGGCGTGATGTTGGTCACGACACGCAAAGGTAAAGAAGGCGCCGTATCTATCGGATACAATGGCTCATACACCTTTCAGCGGCCTTCTAACATGCCATTTCTGGCGACCGCTTTTGAAGCTATGACGCTGTACAATGAGCGTTCTATGAATAATATCAATGGGGGTAATCGGGTATATACCGACAAGGATTTTGAGGATTTCGCCAACGGGACCCGTCGGTCTTCTGATTGGACTTCCCTGATCTTCTCGGAAGTATCGCCGCAAACGGCCCACGACATCAGTGTCTCCGGTGGTAGTGCCAAGACGCAGTATTACGTCGGTGCAGGCTATAATTTTCAGGAAGGATTCTTTCGTAGCGGTGATTTAAACTACCATAAGTTCAACCTGCGCTCTAATCTAACGACAGAGATTACGAAAGGCCTCAAGCTGGAACTAAATCTGGCCGGGATGTCCGACGTGCAGAATAATCCGTACGCGAGTGCAGTAGATATTATCCGGAACTATTGGGGGCAGGGTATGCTATTTCCGGCATTTGCCGATCCAGAAGGCACGTTAATCAATTATGAGGGGATAGGGCTGGAGCAAAATACCGTTCCGATGATCTATTCAGACATTTCCGGTTACCGGAAATATAAAATGAAGACCTTTCAGTCTTCGGCCGCATTAAATTATGATTTCGGTACCCTATCCGAATCCTTACGCGGGTTGACCGCCAGGGGATTATTGTCGTACGATTACCGGGGCGATAACAACAGCATGTTCCGTCGGGAATACTACCAATATGCATTAGACCCCATTAGCGGCAGCTACAATCAGAAATTATTTGACCTCAGCAGTCCAAACCGGATGCGTCGGGAATTCTATGAGAAACAGCAAATCCTCAGTCAGTTTACCGTGAATTTTGAACGTTCCTTTGGGAATGGCCATACAATCAATTCACTATTAGGTTGGGAAACACAAAAGAATGATGGCGACAACTTTTTCGGGATGAAAAATCTGGCCTTTGGTTCGGATATTTTATTGACTGGCGTCGAAGATGGGCAGATGACGGGTATGTCGGGCGGCATCACCGATTACTATAACGAGGCGAAGCAAGCGGCCTTTGGCCGGTTAAATTACAGTTTTCGTGATCGGTATATTCTGGAAGGGCAATTTCGTTACGATGGTTCCTCCCGTTTTGCTAAAGAAAATCAGTGGGGATTCTTCCCATCGGGATCGGCCGCTTGGCGGATTTCGGAAGAACCGTTCTTTAAGGCAGCCGATGGCTTAAAGTTTATTGATCAGTTTAAAGTGCGTGCGAGTTATGGATTGTTGGGAGATGACTTAGCCGGAGACTGGGATTTTGGTTGGATTGCGGGTTATAATTATCCGGCAACGAGTGGCAATGCAGAAAATGGCTATTACAATCAGTACGCGCCAGGCTACCTATTCGGTGATCAGTACATTACAGGCGTTTCTCGTAAAGCGATTGCTAATCGCCAATTGACTTGGTATCAAGCTAGAACCTTCAATATCGGCGTGGATATGGACGCCTGGAATGGCAAATTCGGATTTACACTGGATTACTTTGATCGCCGAAGAAGTGGCTTATTTGAGCGTCGTACCGGTGATTTCCCGACCGTAATCGGGATGACGGCGCCATTGGAAAATGTCAATAGTGATCAACACTTTGGATTGGATTTGGAAATCCGCCATCGCAATCAATTGGGTGATTTTGGGTACAGTCTGAAGGCCATCGCCACTATTACGCGTAACAAATACTTGTTTGGGGCTCAAAATGGCCCGTACCGTAATTCGTATGACAAATGGCGGAGCGATAATTTGAACGAGCGTTTTCAAGGACAGCAGTTTGGTTACGTGGCCGATGGCCGATTTATGGATTGGAACGACATCCGCCGATATCCTATCTATACGGAACGCGATCAGCTTCCGGGAGACTACAAATACTTGGATTGGAATGGGGATGGCGAGATCAGTGGTCTGGACGAGCACCCTTTTGCCTTCGATCAAACGCCTTGGATGAACTTTAGCATGAATATGCAAGCCAGCTACAAGCATTTCGATTTAGCGATGCTTTTCCAAGGTTCGGCGCTTGGATCTATGCAATATCAGGAGCCCTTGTATGCCATTTGGGGCACCAATGGCGGCGGTACATTAACGCAGTTTTTGGATCGTTGGCATCCGGTAGATCCTACGGCAGATCCTTATGATCCATCCATTGAGTGGGTGCAGGGGCATTATGGTTATACGGGGCGGTATCCGCGACCAAATTCGGAATTCAATCGGGTGAGTACCGCGTATTTAAGACTCAAAAGTCTGGAGCTGGGCTATACCTTGCCGGCTTTCGCCCGCTATCCGAATATGCGTTTGCGTGTCTTCGCCAATACCTATAATGTGTTTACCATCACGGCCGTAAAATTTGTCGATCCAGAGCACCCGGATAGCGACTTAGGCAGGATGTATCCCTTAAACAAAACCTACACCATGGGTTTATCGCTTAATTTTTAACCTGACGCAGACCTAAGAACAACGAATATGAAACGAATTATTCCAATTATACTGACACTGGCCTGTACATTGAGTAGTATGCAGTCCTGTGTGAAACTGGACATTATCCCTAAAAATATCGTTACGGACAACGAGTTGTTTAATACACCGGCCAGTGCGGATATCTACATGGCCAGAATGTATTCTCAGATGCCGTTTGAAGACTTTAAATATATGGGGCAGTGGGGGTTTCGATACAATGGCTGGCTAAACTCTATTGGCATTGATGGAACGGGAGAGGCCGTAAACCGAGATGGGATCACCACCGCGTTTACCGGCGAGCAGACGACGTACTGGGGACAAGCCTTTGAGTTAATTCGCGATGCGAATCACCTTATCGAAACCTTGCCACAATATCAGGCCAATTTTAGTGAAGAATTATACAACCATTATCTGGGCGAAGCCTATTATATCCGTGCTACCGTGTTCTACACCATGGCCAAGCGCTTTGGCGGTATACCGCTGGTCACGAAAGTGATTCAGTATCCTGCCGCTGATGCGGAGATCGAAGTGGCGCGGTCTACAGAAGAAGAAACCTGGGATCAAGTATTGGCCGATTTTGATCAAGCTATCGAATTGCTGCAAGATAGAAGTCCGAAAGAAGGCTACTCCAGCAAATACATCGCTTTAGCTTTTAAAGCACAAGCGATGTTATACGCTGGGAGTGTGGCCAAGTATAACGAGACGGTGTCTGGACGTTTGACTGGTGTGGGACGTAAAACGCAAGTACGCGTGATCGGATTTGATGAATCTCGCTGGCAATCGGCTTCCAAACGCTACTTTGCGGAGTCGTACAAAGCGGCACGACGCGTGATGCAGGATGGCGGCTATTCCCTATACCGTCGGCGTTGGGCGGCGGGCGACAAACAAGCGCAGTACCAAAACATGGTCGACATGTTCTCCGACTTAAGCAGTCCGGAAAATATCTACGTGAAGCGTTACCTATTTCCAACGCTCACCCATGCTTTTGATGCCTATAACATGCCATTCTCGTTTCGCGCGCCACTTTCCGCGGGAACCTGTCCGACATTGGATTTCGTCGAGCTATTTGAAGGCTTCCCCCGTTATCCAGACGGCAAAATACGCGTCACGACAGGTACAAGCAATGCGTCGGGCGAGTATGTGCTGTATGATAACCCGATGCAGTTTTTTGAAAATGCGGAACCACGGTTGCGCGCTTACGTTATTTTTCCGTTTGATCAATTCCGTTCGCGTCAGATCGAAGTGCGCGCAGGGGTATATACCGGAGAGTCGCCTATACAGCCTTTCTTTACTAACTATGCGTATAACACGGCCGACGAGCGGTATCAAAACCTTTCCATTTTTAATGGCAACAACAAATCCCTATACCTCAGTCCACGCGAAGGCAACGGGCAGCAAGTGGTGCAATACCAAGGACGTAGTCTGACGGCTGCAGGACAGGATGGGCCTTTTTTCGATAACGGGGAAGCGACGCTTACTGGACTATACGTACGCAAATGGTTGCAAACCACCACCAATATCGAAACTGGGGAGGGAAAATCTGCTCAGCCTTTTATCCTGATGCGTTACGCCGAAATATTGCTGACAGCAGCAGAAGCGGCGATAGAGCTGGAAATGGCGGGAGAAGCATCGCCGGATGGTAGCAGCATGTTACAGGTCGCGACGGAAAGCATCAACCAAATCCGGGAACGTGCCGGTGCCAGTTTACTGGCGGTGAATCTGAGCGCGGATAATGCGAGTCGCGACATCGTGCGTAAAGAGCGCCGCAAAGAACTGGCTTTTGAGCACAAATCCAAATGGGACATCCGCCGCTGGCGCGTAAATCATTACGAAGGACGTGACGGTTTCTGGGGCGAAGTACGCGACAAGAACTTTTATAGCAATAACGAGAACTACCGCTTCCGTGGCTTGTATCCATTCTTTTCGACGGCCGAAGGCAAGTACTTTTTTGATACGCGTTTCCAATGGGTATCTTCCAAGACGTTTGGCTACCAGCCTATAGACTACTATTTTTCGATTCCGGGCGGCGAAGTCGCTAAAAGCCCTTTGATCGATCAACAACCTAACCGATAATCCGATGAAACAGCTAATCATAAAACCATTAATAGGACTTGCCCTACTAGTACTTGGGCTCAGCAATAGCGCTTGCAGCTTTTTCGAACTCGACAACTACGATGCACCCGATGTGACGATCACCGGGCAGGTGACAGATGTGTTGACAGGAAAGCCGGTGCTCACGGATCAAGGTTCGGAAGGCATCCGAGTGCGGCTAACGGAATTAAGTTGGGGCGATAATGTCGAGCATAATCCGGATTTCTATTGCATGCCCGGGGGAAACTTTCAGAACACCAAGGTATTCAAGGGAAATTACCACATCACCGTGGACGGGCCTTTTATTCCGCTACAACGTCGCGATCGGGATGGTAATATTCTGGCGGATGAGAGCATCGTGATGGATCTCGAAAATAGCCACGATGTGCCTTTTAAGGTACAGCCATTTCTGCATATAGAATGGGTGGGCGAGCCGACCGTGCAAAATGGGAAAATTACCGCCCAGGTACGGGTAACCAGGGGGGTTAGTTCTGCCGACTTCCGGGCCAAGGTGGAGCCCATGGGAAATTATAATGACAATCTATTAAACATGACGGATATCCAGCTTTTCGTGAGTTATTCTTCCAGCATTGGTTACCGTGCCCGGGATGAGCGCTGGTCTAGCCGTATGGATTATGCCGGTAGCTCTTTCGATCCCTTATTCGGCCAGACGATTACGTTGGTGTCCAATGGAGTGATTCCCGCCGGCAGAACTGTCTTCGTACGTGCAGCAGCGCGTATCAATTTTGATACGCCGGTAGGAAGTGGTGTACGCCGCTGGAACTACAATGCCGCTAAAGAGGTGCTAGTCAATTAAAAATTCAAGGAATGATGCATAGAAGACATACCCTAATGCGCTGGAAACCATTCTACCTCAGCTGTGGAATATATCTCGCGGCAACCTGTGCCTTATCGGCTCAACAGCAAAAGCCCGACAAAGTGAAAACCACCTTTCAGACGTCCAGTGAATGGCGCCCCACGATCGATAACCGCGCCGATGCGGTGATGATCTATGGTGTAAAAGGAAATCCGTCCGACAAGCGGAAGAAATGGCCTTTTCCAGATCGGGTAAAGTCTTGGAAGGATAGAGGCTATACCATTCACTTTATGACAGGCATTGCCTGGGGAGAGTATCAGGATTATTTTACGGGAGCCTGGGACGGACAGATGCATTTGGATGAAGGCCAGGTCACCGAAAAACAGGATACACTTTGGCATGGCCATATGGTGCCTTATCTTGTGCCTACGGATAACTTTATTAAATACTTGAATGAGGAGCATATCAAGCCGGTGATCGACGCCGGGATTGATGCGATCTTTCTGGAAGAACCCGAGTTCTGGGCAAGAGCGGGGTACAGCGATGCCTTTAAGCGGGAGTGGAAGAAATATTACGGCTTCGACTGGCGTCCGCAGCACGAGTCGCCCGAGAATACCTATCTCGCCAATAAGCTCAAATACTGGCTCTATTACAATGCCTTGGATAAGGTCTTTACCTATGCCAAAGCATACGGAAAGTCTAAGGGCATGGATGTAAAATGTTACGTACCGACGCATTCGCTCGTCAATTATTCGCAGTGGATGATTGTGTCGCCCGAAGCGGCGCTGGCGTCCCTGCCTGTCGTGGACGGATACATCGCCCAAGTGTGGACGGGTACCTCGCGCGAGCCGAACTTTTTTGAAGGAAAGGAGCGGGAGCGCGTGTTTGAAACCGCCTACCTGGAATACGGCTCGATGGAGTCCATGACAGCACCGACGGGGAGAAAGATGTTCTTCCTAACGGATCCGATTGAAGATCGGGCGAAAGATTGGGACGACTACAAGCGGAACTATCAGGCCACGTTTACCGCGCAATTGCTCTATCCTCAAATCGCCGATTACGAGATTATGCCTTGGCCGGAACGTATTTATGAAGGTTTATATCGTGTTTCTGCCAATAGCGAAGAAAAAGCAAAGATTCCAAGGCCATATGCTACACAAATGCAGGTGATGGTCAACTCGCTGAATGATATGCCGACGAGTGATAACACCTTATCGGGTAGTGCAGGGGTGTCGGTATTGATGGGCAACTCGCTGATGTTTCAGCGCTTTCCGGTACACGCCGGATATGACGATCCGCAGTTAGCCAATTTTTATGGACTCACGCTGCCTTTTGTGAAACGTGGCGTACCTATCAAAACGGTACATATCGAAAATTTAGGCTATCCAGCAGCTTTAGCAGACACCAAAGTATTGTTAATGACTTACGCCAATATGAAACCCCTGGATGCTGTAGCGCATGAGCAGCTGGCAGAATGGGTGAAAGCAGGTGGACAGTTGGTGTACAGTGGCCGGGATAATGATCCGTTTCAAACGGTGCAAGAATGGTGGAATACGGAAGGGAAGGACTACAAGGCGCCAGCGGATCACCTCTTCGAACAGATGGGCGTGTCCGCCGGAGCCGAAGAAGGTGCGTATGTCTATGGAAAAGGCACGCTTCACATCTTGCGTCACGATCCAAAGGAGTACGTGTTGTCGGCAGGACAAAGCCAGCCCCTTTTGGATGCGGTAGAGACACGCTATACGGAGGCGGCCAAGGATACCCTGCAGTATAAAAATCATTTTTACCTGCAACGCGGCGCCTATGAATTGGTCGCGGTAGTAGATGAGGGGCAAGGAGAGGAAGCTTACACGATTAAAGGACAATTAATAGACCTGTTTGATCCGACTCTTCCGGTGCATACATCTCGCGAGATTGCACCGGGCGAGCAAGGCTATTTCTTGAATGTCGATCAGGTAAAAGATAAAAAAAGACCACAGGTACTGGCGGGAGCGAGCCGCGTGAGCGACGAGCTAGTACTGGCTGGGCGATATAGCTATATCGCCAAAAGTCCGATAGATACCGATAATATCTCCCGGGTTTTGCTGCCCGCTAAGCCAAAAAGCGTGCTCGTGAACAAGCGAGAGGTTTTCGCAGCGGAGAATTGGGATGCTGGTTCGAGCACCTATTTATTAGGGTTTGAGAATAACCCCGATGGGGTAGAAGTGAATTTTTTGTGGTAGCATCGTTTGCTATAATTTGTGTTGGTAAGCCGGTCTTCGAGAGGAGATCGGCTTTTTTATCCAAAAATTTCATTTAGAGCCAAGTGTTGAATTTTTGAATAAACCAATTTTTAACCAGTTGGGTAAGCAGACAGTATCCAACCAATATGACAACTAACCAAGGGAAGTAAGCCAAGGGTAGAGATTGCATATGAAGTGATTCTGCAAAAGGAGAAAAAGGTAGTGCGACACCGATAAGCATAATTAGGGATGTGAGTGCCACCACTGGGGCTGCTGCCCAGCTTTGTACAAAGGGTATCTTGCGTGTACGAATCATATGAATGATAAGCGTTTGGGACAACAGCCCTTCAACAAACCAACCACTTTGAAAAAGACCTTGCTGCTCCGGACTGTTTGCCTTGAAAACAAAGTACAAAACTGCAAAGGTGATAAAGTCGAATATGGAGCTTATTGGGCCTATGTACAACATGAATTTAGCAACACCACCAGCATCCCATTTTTTTGGTTTTTCCAGAAATTCGCGATCCATGCTATCCCAAGGAATAGAGATTTGGGAAATATCATACAGCAGGTTTTGAATAAGTAGGTGTACAGGGAGCATGGGCAAGAAGGGTAAAAAAGCACTTGCTCCAAGCATACTAAACATATTTCCAAAATTGCTGCTAGCCGTCATTTTGATATATTTAATGATATTACCGAAAGTTCTCCGTCCATAGATAACGCCTTTTCGAAGTACCATTAAATCCTTTTCCAGCAGAATGATGTCGGCACTTTCCTTTGCTATATCTACAGCGGTATCCACGCTAATACCAACATCCGACTCTTTAAGGGCAGCGGCATCGTTAATTCCATCTCCCATAAAGCCAACCGTATGGCCTTTGCCACGCAACGCTTTCACCACACGTACCTTTTGTAATGGATTCAATTTTGCAAATACCGAAACTGTTTCGATCTGTTCTGCTAATGTTTGCTCAGACATGGATTCAAGTTCTGCTCCATTGATGATCTGATTGATGGGAATCCCCACATCAGCACATATTTTTTTGGTGACGATCTCATTATCTCCTGTTAATATTTTGATGCCAACACCAAGTTTTTGAAGTGCTTCAATAGCAGGTTGCGCTGACGGCTTGGCGGGGTCTAAGAAGCCGATAAAACCTGTTAACGTAAGATTATTCTCGTCATTTAAGCTATAGGTCAATGGATGCGACGCATCAAATTCACGAATGGCAACTAACAACACACGAAGTCCTTGCTCATTCATTTTCCGAGATGTTTTCATTACAATTTTTTTCATGGTTTCGTCCATCGAAACGGCATTGTCATTTTCGATATGAAGGCTTCGGTCTTCGCCTGGATCGAATGTGCTGTCACATAGTTCCAACATTTCCTCTACCGCACCCTTGCAGATTAGCAGGTGTTTACCATTGTTTTTTTTAAGGATAACAGACATTCGGCGGCGTTGAAAATCAAATGGAATCTCATCCACTTTGACGTATTGCTCATCTACGTTTAGGTAATCATGGAGCTCTACGTGTTCCAGTACTGCTTTATCCATAAGATTTTTAAGTCCTGTCTGATGAAAACTATTCAGGTATGCCCATTTCAGTACCTCATCGTCCTCTATTCCAAACACATTCAGATGCTTTTCCAAGACAATCTTATCCATAGTGAGTGTTCCTGTTTTATCACTACAAAGTATATCCATAGCGCCTATGTTCTGAATAGAATTTAACCTCTTCACAATGACCTTGCGCTTGCTCATATTGACAGCACCTTTTGCCAAATTAGCTGTAACAATCATTGGAAGCATTTCTGGCGTCAGCCCTACCGCCACCGCAATAGCAAATAGAAGCGCCTCCCACCAATCTCCTTTGATTACTCCATTTACAAGGAAAATGATAGGCACCATAACCAACATAAAGCGGATTAGCAAAAAACTGATTTTGTTTATCCCTTGATCGAAACTGGTTTCTGGTCGTTCGCCTGTGATAGATTTGCTGATGTTGCCAAAATAAGTGGAGCGGCCTGTGTTGACTACGACCACCGTGGCCGATCCGCTTACTACATTGGTTCCCATAAAACAGATATTGTAGAGTTCCAGTACTGTCTTTATATCAGCATCACGGATTGGTAGGTAATTCTTTTCTACAGGCAATGCCTCTCCAGTGAGCATGCTTTCACTGACAAAAAGATCCTTTCCTTGCAATATACGGCAGTCTGCAGGTACCATATCTCCGGCAGATAAAAATACGATGTCGCCAGGTACAAGATCAATGATTGATACCTCTTTTTTGGGTTCGAATTTTCGTTGTACGGTAGCGGTAGTAGTTACCATGCCTTTTAATTTTTCCGCTGCGGCATTACTCCTATATTCCTGGATAAATCGCAATAATCCACTGATAAGAATCATAAAACCTACTACGGCGACCGTCTTGAAGTCCTGATCTTCCTTAGCAGGCAGCCAAACGTCTACAATAAATGATACTCCCGCTATTACTAAAAGTATGTAGATAAACGGATTTGCAAAGGCTTTAACGAATTGCAGATACCACTTTGGGGCTTTCTGGTGCTGTATTTCGTTGGACCCAAATTTAGCTCTCCTGTCGTGGGCAGTGATCGCGGTGATCCCGTCCAGACTTGTTTCCAGCATAGCATATACATACTTATCGTCCTGCCGGGAGGCATTTTTAAGTTTTACGGTGCTGTCTGCATGCATCCCATTCGACATGTTAGCAGAAAAGGTGTTTCTGATTTTGGATTTTAGTTTTCCCATGTCTTTATTATTTTTATGTGTTAATTGATTTATACAAATGTTATCTATGAATTAATCATAACTCGGACTCAGTTCCGATGATCTGCCAGCTAACTTTGGATACTTTATCTTCTATTGTAAGCCGACTGGCGATCCGCTCCATGAAACTATCCTGTGGAGACAGTGCCTTTATCTCTGCCGCTATTAGCGTCTGTTTGCCTTCTTCTGCATCATCGCTACTTAAAGACCTGAGCAATACTTTTTCCTCATCACCCAACATTTGCATTAATAGTATGCGGATGGCATTTTCTACTTCAGGTCTACACTTTATGATAAAAAGATATTCAGTAGGTACATTAGGCGATTTGACAAATGATAATCTGTTGAGCCAAATACCAACAGGCCGTAGTACAATATGCGTTAGCATAATGACGATAGCGACTAAGGCGGCCTGCGAAAACTTTCCCATCCCGCTTAACGCTCCTACAGCTGCCGAACACCATATTGTCGCGGCAGTATTTAGCCCCGAAACATTAAGACCATCTTTCATGATGACACCGGCTCCAAGAAAGCCAATTCCACTGACGATGTAGGACGCAATTCTTCCAGTAGAATCGCCACCGATTTCAATAGATAATAGTATAAACGCAGTTGCACCTAATGACACAAGAGTGTTGGTTCGTAACCCCGCACTTTTTTGTCGCCAATGTCTCTCCATTCCAACAGCAGATCCAAGCAACATCCCTGTAATCAGGCGCAATGAAAAATCTGTAATAGTTAACGCTAACATCGCCCTTGTATTTATTATGCAATGCAAAGTTCCAAATTACAGTCAGCAACCATCGTTAGCATACCGACAGAAAAACATTAGAATTTTATTAGAGAGGTGAGGAGTTATTCATTCGTGAGGTGATCAATTCTACGGAAAAGTTGATCGTATTGGTATAGATAGGAATAGCATTATACCCCATCAGTGCACGATATCCAGGGAGTGTTGGCTCTTTTGTTGAAGTCTTTAAATAGGTCCGCAACAGCTCGTCTAGGCCATGCTTGACAACTCTATCACAAAAGTTGTTTCTTCATTTTTTACAGAGGTAACCGAAAGAATTCCTTTGTGTAAACTTACAATCTTTTGTGTGAGGGAAAGTCCGATGCCGTTGCCATCAGTAAATGTTCTGTTTTTCCCGCGATAAAATGGGCTGAAAATTTTATCCAGCTCATCGTCGGCAATGCCAATGCCCTTGTCCGAGAAACGTAGTATGATTTTTCCTTGACCAAAATAGATAGAAACAGTGCTTTGTTTGTCGGTTGAAAATTTACAGCCATTATCAAACAGATTGGCAAATGCCACTTTCAAAAGATACTCATTTCCGTTAACCAGAATATGATCATCATTTTCAAAGTCATTTTCGAAGTGAATATCAATTTTATAATTAGGGTTTATCTTCTGGATCTGCTGACGAGCATCCAGCAATACTTCATCTATACGCACCGGTTTAAAGGAAATTTCTGAGGGGTCATAGCTAGCCTTTGCCAAGTCTAGTAAACTGTTGGACAAGCGGGCGATTTTTTTTGCGTCGTCTAGGGCTTTAATCACTGCACTTTTATAGTCTGCTAAAGCGCGATCCTTATTAGTTGAAAGTTCCAACTCAGCTATAATGGCTGCCAGAGGTGTGCGTAATTCGTGGGAAATATTGGAAACAAAATGCTTTTGCGCATCAAATGATTTTTCCAATCGCTCCAACATTTCGTTGAATGTGCTTGCTAATTTTGATAGTTCGTCTTTATCACCATGAGTATCCAAACGTAAGTCCAAATTGGTAGCGGAAATATCGCTTGCCCTATCTGTCATCTGTTTTATGGGTTCAAAAGCTTTTCTTGAAAATAACCTACCCGCGAAGTAGAGCACTAACATCGAAATAATAAATACTGATATAATCGTCTTAAGTAGGTTGTCAAGCTTACTGTAACCATATTGATCATACGCAGCAGCCGTAATGATGTATTGTTGTCCTTCGTAAGTGTAAAGAAGGCCGACAACCTGCCAGTCATCCTGATAAAAACTAATTTCTCCTTTTGTACGGATGTTTGCTAACATATTCGCTGTTTCCTTAACGAAATCGATGTCAACAGCATCATGATAGATAAGGTTAAAATCGGTGTCGTATATGGCCACCTCTACCTCATTTAAGATCTTTCGGTTATTTCGATAGATTTCCTGTAAAGTTTCTCTATCAACTTTCGCTTTAAGAAAGACATTGGCTTTTGTGTATGCCTCTTTACTCAAGAGTGTATTGAATTCTTTTCTTCTACTTTCTTTCGCAGAATAATAAATAACAAAAGCAAATGCCAGTAGGATAGTGGCTGTGATAATAGTAAACAGTATGGTAAGCTTCGTTCTGATCTGCATTATTCGAGATTTAGCATGAATCCCATACCAGACTTGGTATGAATCAATTTTTGTTCAAATTCCCGATCTATCTTCTTTCTCAGATAGTTGATGTAAACATTCATGAAATTGGTTCCTGTATCAAAATGGGTATCCCAGACTTTTTCGGCAATCTCTACACGAGAAAGTACTCTTTCGGGATTGAGCATCATGTACTCCAGCAACTTGAATTCTTTGGGTGTCAAACTGATTTCCTGATTACCTCTTTTAACCCTTTTTGTATTCAGGTTCATTTCCAGATCTGCATAACGTATTACAAAACCCACTTGATTCACTACTCTTGAATTTCGTTTGAGTAATGCTCGTATCCGCACAAACAATTCCCTCATTTCAAATGGTTTGACTAAATAATCATCTGCACCCGCATCGAAACCTTCTATTTTGTCATCGGTCGTACCCAAGGCAGTAAGCATGATAATTGGTATATCTGGTTTTGTCTGGCGTATTTGTCTGCAAAGATCAATACCGTCTAATTTGGGTAGAATTATATCCGTAATGATCAAATCGTAATCGTTTTGGAGAGCAAGTTTTACGCCTGAGTGTCCATCATAAGCAATTGCCGGCACAAAGCTCTGCTCTGCGAGGCCTCGTTGTAGGAGCTCGGCCACACGAAGGTCATCTTCTATAATCAGGATATTCATATTGTAAATTTAAATATAAGAATCGCCAAATTATGCTAAAATAGAACTATGATGATGAATTTTTATGTTTTAAGAAAATTTCTGTTTTAGCATTCATGTGATCACAATAGGATAATAACGCGTATCCATGATGTACAAATACTATTACTAATATTTTCGTATTATTGTGACAAATTATTATTTCATCCTAAATAGATTTCTTTAAATGAACAAGAACTTTGTGTTCAAGCTAGCGGCGTTATTGCTCTTTACGTTTTCTACAGGTAACAGCTGTATGGCGCAGCAACGTGTTATGTTGGATTCCATTATTCATTTATTGGGGACTGAGTCCATTTATAAAGATAAGTTCGACAAAGAGCTTTACAAGCGACGTCGCGATTCCGTTAATATTAATGATTTTAAGGGTGCTATTGCGCCTTTGGTGCAACAGATGTTAACGGATATAGGAGATCATCATGGTATGCTTATGCGAGATCATCATATATTTTTGTCTGACAGACCAGACGATGCTGAGACAGATACCGTGCTCTTGAAGTTTGCTTACGATGAAGCATTTGCTTTTCGATCGACTCTAATCGCTAATCAATATGGGTACGTGTCTATTCCGTCTCCGCAAATTCCAATGGAAGCTTTTTCTGATCATACAAAGGCGGTAGACTTTATTTCTGGTATGGCCCAACAGATTCAAGATACCATCTGCGCCTTAGAATCGCATAACCTAAACGGATTAATTCTGGATTTACGACTGAGTATGGGAGGTAATATGCCGCTCTTGTTAAATAGCATAAGCGTCTTGATTGGTGATGGAAAGGTGTTTGATGTGGTTTGGGGAAATGGAACAGAATCTACCTACCAACTGATCGACGGCCAACTCTACGAGGGTGATACCTATCTCGGAAAAACGGCAAACCGGTGTAGTTTTAATAAGCAAAAAATTGCAGTGCTGATTGGCCCACTAAATGGTAGTGCCTCTTCTCAGACAGCAATGGCCTTAAAAGGGTTAGACAATGTCCGATTCTTTGGTGAAGAAACGAGTCGCTATTCGTCTAATATCACCAGATTGATTCGGTTTAGTAATGGCGCCTCATTAAACTTTGCCGCGGGGCTTGTTAAGGATAGGGAAGGGATAGTATATGAAGGCTCCGTTACGCCTGACGTATATATAAAAGGAGGAGATAATTTTGAATCTCTAGCGGAGGATGCCAAGGTAAAAGCCGCGATAGCCTGGTTCGAGGAGGGAGCTTAGTGTATTCGCTTATTAAGCTAAAAAATTAGAAGCGGCTCTTTTAAAAAGAGCCGCTTTCAGATCAGCGAATAGTTTACTTCTTGATTGGATGCTCATCAATCCATTGTTGGACGATACGCCAGTCGTAGTAATGGAATACCCGACCATTACTCATGGCGACCAGCATGCCTTCCGGAAATTTTGGTCCCAGATTCATGTTAACGGCATCTGCGCCATCGCACTCTATCGCAGAAACTGGAATTTCTGCCAATAGGGTATGCATATGAGGATTCCCATCGGTGCCCGCTCTGTCGTACACCAGGAAAGAATTATTCTGCTGATCAGATACCAGTATGTATCCCGCATCGCCTTCTTTTTTATAGATCGCAATCCCTTCGTGGTCGCGTAACGCATCTTCTTGACCAAAGAAAGCTAATTCTTCATTCCCCTGATTGGGGTTTGCATAGTATTTACGCACGCCTGCAGTCTCATCGGAGTAGTATACATAACCCAATTCATTATCTACGGCTATGGCTTCAATTTCTTTGTTACCGCTATAGGTGCCAAATTTCCGAACGACTTCCCCGTGAACGATGCCCTGTGCATCGGCCGATAATTTATACTGCCATAAGTAGCTACCGGATGGTCCGGTCTTGCGGCCAACGATAGCATAAATCGTGTTGCCGGCAGCACCTGCTTTCTCCGTGTATAACGCGATACCCATTCCGTCTCGCTCATCTTCACCCTGTTCTCCCTCAAAAATAGGAATGCCCCCATTATCAATAGGCTTCAGGTCCGGCAAAGAGAATATACGGATCGTATTCGCTTTACGTTCGGTGGTCACTGCAATATCCGTCTTGACGCCGTTGATTTCCAGACCATACGCCACGTCGACGTTATTAGGTCGCTGCATGTCGAGAAATTTGTTGATGATCTTTCCTTCGAGATCATAAACGTACAGCCCGCCGCCTACTTCTTTATCCGTTCCGATCACCAAGCTTTTGGTCGGATCTTCTGGGTGTATCCAAAATGCAGGATCGTCGGTATCGTGTGCCGTTTCTTCCGTGATGATAGTGGGCTTCAGTGCGTTTGGCGCTACGGTGGCGAGCCGATCGCCGCAGGCAGCGATCAAGGCGGCTGTTAAGCAAATAGCTATAAGTTGTTTCATGTGTTTCGTGGAGTTGCTCAATTAGTTTCTTTTCTTTTTCGTGGTTTTACGCACATTATTGGCCGGTTTAGGCTGTTCTACCATTTCCTTGACGGCCGGAGTGTTTACTTTTGATGCGTGATGTTGGTAAAGCACTTCACCACCCGTAGAATCTGCCTTCACCACATGTACCGTAAGCTGATCGTCGACAACAGAGAACGTCATAAAGCCAGGTTCGGTAGCAGCAAATAGGGTGCCTTCACGTTCGCCCGATTGACGCACTTCGCTACCCGCTCCAGAAAGATATTGTGTCGTATAACGACCTTCTGGTTTGATGATTTGCAAATCATGCTCGTGACCGCAGATATAGGCATCTACTTGGTACCTGTCAAATAAATCGGCAAATTGTGCTTCAAAATCTTTGGTATCTGTCGACACTTTACGTCCGCCACCGCTATACATTGGGTGATGCCCTACAACGACTTTCCACGCTATAGATGGGTCGGTGTTTGCGAGCTCTTTCTCCAACCACTGACGTTGGGCTGCAGTATCTTGTTCAGTGATTTCCAGGTATTTTTCTGGGTTTTTGTGATAACTTTTAATAAATGGATTCGTGTCTATCACGATCATTTGTAATTTTTTTCCATGTTTCAGCTCAAAAGTTTTGCTGTAGTATCGATCGGGCATATTCCATCTTCTGCTCACTTTTGAGTAGTCGATTTGTGCTTGTACACTGCCACGGTAATCGTGATTGCCCAATGCTACATACCAGCTTCTGTACAAGCTCGGATCTTTGTATATTTCTTCGAAAGAAGATATCCAATGATAATCTCGCGTACTTTCAACGCCGTCCGGGTAGAAGTTATCGCCGACGGAAAGAATAAAGTCCGCATCCAATACGACCGTAGCATGTCCCATCTCGCGAGCGACATCGCGTTGGTAATAATCCCCAACTCGTCCGAAATCGCCGACCACGACAAAATTAAAGCTGTCTTCCTGATAGACCATTCCTGGAATATTTTTACCCGAATAGCCCGTCTGTTTTTCGTATTCAAAAGGGGTGACACCGCCTTCCTGTGCATAGGCAAGCAGGGTAAAAGCCGTAAGCAAAATAGTAGATATCAATTTTCTCATTTGTTTTTGATGGTGTTATGTGTTTATTACCGCGAATGCAATGAAGCCGAAACTCCATTGCATCCTGATTTTTAGATTTTGTATGCTGATCTGCTAAGATCAGCGGTTTGTATTTATTTGACTACAGATCAAATTTTAGACCCAATGTATACCGCGCACGGTAATACTCTAATTGCATCATTAATTCGCGGCTCCCCTGATAATAGCGTAATGGCTGATTAGTTAGGTTATTGGCTTCACCGAAAACACGCAGTTTTGGCGTGATCTTGTAGGAGGCATTGGCATCCAGGAAAAATTGTTTGTCGTAGTACGAATCATTGAAAGCGGTCTCGCCGATCTCATCCAAATAGGCTGCTGCAAAATTGCTGGACAGACGTGCTGAGAAGCGGTTATTCTCCCAAGAGATGGAGGCGTTAAACATGTGAGGTGCTGTTCTTGGCAGTCCTAATCCCGTACGCTCTACACCTTCATCGGTGGTAATACCTTTTGCAATTGATTTAATAAAGGTATAATTACCATACACTCCAAACCCTTTTAGGAAGCGGCCAGGTAAAAAATCTAGCTGACGTTGGAAGGCGACTTCCAAGCCATAGACATCTACGTTGTCGCCATTACGTGCTTGCACGAACGTCCATTGGTCTGTCGCATCAATAGGAATTGGGTTAGATATATTGGGAAATGCAGTCGCAAACTTTTCATTCGTGAAATTTAAATCACTGTAATTATAGATAAAGTTTTTCATGCGTTTGTAGAATACGCCTCCAGAAACCAAACCGACATTCTGGAAGTAATTTTCTGCCATAAAGTCGAAGTTATGCGAGAACGTTGCCTTTAAATTCGGGTTTCCAGCCGTAATTTCTCGGTCTTCCGGAATACTATTTACATAGGGTGCTAATGCATAATAGTTAGGCCTAGCAAGACTGGTCGTATAGGCAGCACGCAAGATGAAATCATTGGTCACATCATATTTGAAGCTAACACTTGGTAGCCAATTGAAGTAATTATTTTTATTGTTGACTGCGCCCAGAAGTTCCTCTTCTCCTTCCACGTAGTTACCCGTATAGTTAATTCTGGTGTGCTCCATCCGCAATCCCGCGATAGCAGATAATTGATCCGTAATCTGCTGATCCCAGCGTAGATAACTCGCCATAATCAATTCCTTTGCCTGATAGTTTACAGCCAAAAACTCTGAAGCGTCGGCAGATTCTCTAAATAGTGCAGGATTGGTTAAGTCTAAGCTACCTAAGAAGCGTTTATCTACGAATGATCCCGGAGTATACTGACTTCCCGCTGCGTAATTCTCGCCACTCCAGTTCTCCAGTGGCAGGGTGCTCATCGCTCCGAAAGCATCTATTGGCGTGTAGTTATAGAAAATGTTATCCCTTGATTTGGATTTGGCACGTACTCTTACACCTGCGCGCAATCTTCCTTTTTGATCAGGAATAATGCTTAATGGCAAGCGAACATTGGCTTTGAAGCCGAACTCGTCCTCCGCCGTATAATTATGATTGGCAGTGAGCTGATGTAAGCTGAATCTGGAGTAGTCCTGATAAGGATCCACCACTAATGGACGATATGTATCGCTTAAGTCCTGATCCAATCGGATATTGTTTGGGGATTGGTATTGTATGTATCTTTCATTAGGGCGGTCTTCCAATGCTTTAGAATAGCTCGCTGCCCAATCAAAGTCTACTACCGGGCTTAACAAGTGTTCTCCTTTCAACGAGAAGTTCATCACCTTCTGGGTTTCCAATCGGGTATTGTCGTTCAAGCTATTGCCGATGCCTCCTTTCGTTTGCCGACGTACTCGTCCGGTATAGCTCTGAATATCTTCATTCCAAGTCAGGCCGGTATATCGCGTACGATAGCGATTCTCCCGGTCATCTCGCCAGTTGTAAATGGCATTCAACTCTATGCGGTTGCGGGAATCTATTTCGTAATCCGTGGCCAACGATACGCTTCGACGGATACGCTGTACATCGTACTTACGGATGTCCATTTCACTCATAGCGATACGACCATCTCTTTCTCGCCAAGTTGCTTCAATATTATCCGAACCAAAATTTTGCGCTTGTAATGTACCACTTACCACGACACCGAGCTTATTGTCCATGAATCGGTTTCCGTAAACGATAGCTCCGTTATACAGACCTTGTCCACGGATCGGTGCGTAGCCACCGCTTAAAGTCGCTGAGATGCGTTGTTTGTTGGGCACGGCACGCGTAACCAAATTCACTGATCCGCCGATCGCATCTGCGTCCATATCTGGCGTAAGCGTTTTGTTTACCTCAATGGTGGAGATCATATCCGCCGGAATTAAATCCATCTGCACGTTGCGGTTATCGCCTTCGGCGGATGGGATACGGTCGCCGTTAATGGTAACCGAGTTGAGCTCGGGCGAAAGGCCGCGAATAATAATGTTCCGCGCTTCGCCTTGATCATTTTGCATGGTAATCCCTGGTACACGTTTTAAAGCGTCTCCAATATTCTGATCTGGGAAGCGACCCACTTGATCGGAAGAAATAATGTTGGTGATGTTGCTGTTGTTCTTTTGTTGATTTAGCGCTTTGGCCTGTCCTTTGGCAATATCGCCGATGACGCTTATCTCGTCTAAAGAATGACTGAGTGGTTGTAGTAGGATACGAAGTGTTTCTTGCTTCCCATCCGTACTGATTTGCTGTCTGTACAGTTGGTAGCCCATGTAGTTTACGGTGAGTGTATACGTGCCAGCAGGGACGCCCAAGAATTCGAAATCTCCTGTGGCATCCGAAACGGTGTGCCGATTCGTTTCTTCTAAGCGAAGTGTTGCTCCTGGTAAAGAGAAGCTATCGCTGGCATCCAACACCTTTCCTTTAAGGATCGTGCTTTGGGCAAAAGAACTCGTGCAAAATAGTAGTAATGCAAACGTGTAGAATAATTTCATGTAGATAGTTTGAATTTTCCACAAAACTATTACCCTTACACTAAATACAAGTTAACGCTATGTTACGCTTAAGTTAATTTGTAGAATATTTACATCGCTTAATGAGCTTACGAATTCAGGATTTTATGCGTACAATCAAATCAGCTCTTTAAACCTAATTCTTTGATCGAAATTTCTCGCATTTCTACTTTTCGTACTTTACCTGAAACGGTCATCGGGAAATCTTCTACAAACTTCCAATAATATGGTATTTTGTATTTTGCGATTTTTCCATCGCAAAATTGCAAAAAGCTATCGGAATTTGGCATTACACCATTTTTCAATTTGACCCAAGCCATTACTGCCTCACCAAATTTCTCGTCTGGCACGCCAATTACCTGCACATCTTGTACGTCTGGATGCGTATAGAGATACTGTTCTACTTCTAATGGTGAGATGTTTTCGCCTCCGCGTATGATGATATCTTTAATACGCCCTGTAATTTTGATGTAGCCGTCTTCATCCATGATGGCTTCGTCTCCACTATGCATATAACCGTCTGTATCGATTACTTTCGCGGTGGCATCTTCATTTTCCCAATAGCGCAGCATGACGGAGTAACCTTTTGTACATAATTCTCCTGTCGTTCCAATTGGAACGACATCGCCCGTATGGGGATCGACAATTTTAATTTCCAAATGCTCGTGAATAGTGCCGACGGTACTTACTTGTTTTTCTAACGGTGCGCCGATCACCGTTTGGCAACTTACTGGCGAAGTTTCCGTCATGCCATAGCAAACCGTTACCTCTTTCATATTCATTTTCTTTTGCACATTTTTCATAATCTCAATAGGGCAGGGAGATCCTGCCATGACGCCTGTTCTTAGCAATGATAAATTGTACAGAGAGAAATTCGGTAACTGCATTTCTGTGATAAACATTGTTGGAACACCATATAGCGAAGTGCACTTTTCTTGTTCTACGGTTTGTAGCGTAGCCGTGGGATCAAAACTTTCTGCTGGAATCACGATCGTGGAGCCGTGCGCAGTACAGGCCAGCGCTCCGATCACCATGCCGAAACAATGGAAAAATGGAACAGGGATACAGACGCGGTCTTTCTCAGAATACTTCAAACGAAGACCAATAAAATATCCGTTATTTAAAATATTGCTATGTGAGAGTGTTACTCCCTTTGGAAAGCCGGTTGTTCCTGAGGTGTATTGAATATTGATGGCATCGTCAAAATGCAAATTCCTTTCTGCCGCCCCCAATGCTGCCTCGGAAATACCATGGCCTGACTGTATAAATTCGTCCCAATCTTTATCGAAGAAAATTGCTTTTATAACTTGTGTATTTGGCAGCACTTCCTTTGCAATAAAATCATAATTACTGGTTTTGAAGGTGCTTGCCGATAGCAGCATAGAAGCGCCGGATTGATTTAATACGTATTCTAATTCCGAGCTTCGGTAAGCGGGATTTACGTTGACCAATATCACACCGATACGAGCTGTGGCATATTGTACCAGTGTCCATTCGTAACGGTTCATTGCCCAGATGGCCAATCTATCACCCTTCTTCAAGCCAGCGGCTAAGATGGCTTTCGCGACTTGGGCAGTTTGTTGCCAGAGTTCGCGATACGTTATTCTGTAATTTTGTCGGACCGAAACCAATGCTTCATTGTCAGGAAACGTTGCCACCATGTTTTTTAAATTGGCGCCAATAGTTTCTTGTAATAACGGAATGTCTGTCGTTCCTTTTATATAAGAATATTTTTTCATCGTGTTTAATTTAAGTCTGGTGTGCGTATATACCGGTTTTTAGATGTATTTTGAATGCAGAGATTCGACCATTTCCTAATCCCCGCTGTAGCTGGTATAAAGATTGCTTTCGATAGGGTTGATTCAGCATCCTTAGCGCATTTTATAGTGTAAAAGATCCTATCCGTTATCCATAAATAAAGGTCGCCATCTTCGAAATGCGAAGGAGATATCCCTTATGAATAATAGGAGCGGATAAGTAGTTAGGTTTATACGTGTACACACGAGGCTTTTCCGCGAAGAAGCAAAATAATCTATCCACGTACAACTCGTATGTTTGTTGTGTAATTTTGTTTCTTTTGGTTAAATTTAATAATAAAAATATAAACGATCTATATCAAATCATGTTGTTATGAAAAAATACCTTTCGATTTTGTTATTCCCAATCATCTGTCAATTAACTGCGAGGGCGCAAGAACTTAAACCCATTGAATACCATGATGGCGATCAGAAACTCCTTGGTCTAGTGACAGCTAATGCAGATCAAGCGCTTCCTGGAGTACTCATATTGCCTGCTTGGAAAGGAATTGATGAGGAGTCGAAGACCGCTGCATTGGAATTGGAAAAGCTGGGTTACATTGCTTTTATAGCTGATATTTATGGCCAGGGAAATGTGCCAAATGATAATAAAGAAGCGAGTAAGATCGCTGGCCATTACAAGGAAGATTATAAAGCCTACCAGCATCGTATTGCATTAGCCTTAGCTCAGTTAGAGCGAGCGGGAGCGGTAGCGGATAAGATTGCGGTAATCGGTTACTGTTTTGGGGGTACCGGAGCTTTGGAGGTTGCACGTGCTAATATGGAAGTCAAAGGAGTGGTGTGTATTCACGGTGGTTATGCGAAAGCCTCTGACAGAAAAAATGAAGGCATTCATCCAAAAGTATTGGTTGAACATGCTGCCGAGGATAAATCCATCAGCAAAGCAGACTATGATAACCTGATTACCGAGTTGAACGAAGGGAATGCCGATTGGCAAATTATTACGTATGCAAATAGTGCGCATACATTTACCGATCCTAAATCCGCGGATTATAATCCGGTGATGGCCAAGCGGGCATGGGATCATACCCAGTTATTTTTGAAGGAAATATTAAAATAGTATGAAGACTAATTTTTTAATGATCCTGATCGCAATGAGCGCGGTGAGTTGCGACAATTCTAGGAATGAAAATCAGTTGGTTGAGGTCGCTCAATTCGAACATAGCATGGCGATCGGGTTAAGTGTAAATAGGGAAAACAGGGTTTTTACCTCATTTCCCAATTACGATGGTGATGGCAACCTCGCTGTAGCGGAGATAAAAGATGGAATTTTACATCCCTATCCTGATGCGGAATGGAACACCAAAGGAGATTATAATAGCCATTTTTTAAGAATACAGGATTTGTATGTCGATGCCGAGGATTTTTTGTGGGTGTTAGACTCGAAACCAGGTTCTTCGGGAAATATTTTTGCTGACGGACAAGGGGAAAAGGATGGATTTTTCAAGTTGATAAAGATTAATACGAAGACCAATTTGGTGGAAGATATATTCTTATTTGAAGATCTTGACAAATCCAAATCCGCATTGAATGACGTGCGGGTAGATACCGAAAAGAAACTGGCTTATCTCTCCGACCCAGGCCTGGCGTCTATTGTGGTCTTAGATTTACAAACTAAAAAGTCCCGCAGTGTGTTGGCGGAAACTCCATTTACGGTGGCAGACGATATTACGCTTGAATATGATGGCGTAAAAATGGAGGATAAAGATGGTAAGCCATTCTCATCCAACATCAATAGCATTGCTTTAACACATGATTTTCAATATTTCTATTTTAAACCTATCAATACCCCAAATCTTTATCGAATCGAAACCCAATATCTTGCAGAAAAAGAATTGGCCGATGGTGATCTGGCATCGAAAGTACAAGATATGGGGAAAGTAGGCATTACTCATGGAATGATTGCTGATGCAAAAGGCAATGTTTATTTTGCTTCATCAGAAGACTATAAATTGGTTTACATCACACCGGACGGTGTTTTGAAAACGTTGATCGCAGATCCAAACCTGATTTGGCCAGACTCTTTTGGTATCGGTAAAGACGGATACCTCTACTTTACCTGCGCACAGATACAGCGCTTACCACAATGGAACAAGGGAGAAGATAAGACAGAATATCCTTACCGAGCCTTTAAAGTGAAGTTGCCCGACTAAGCGGAATTAGCTATTTAAGACGAATTAGTAGGTAAATATAAGCTGAGGGAATCGAAAAAAAGATTTTTCTAAATTGGGTCTTGCAGGATAGTAATTTGCTGCCTATATAAACGACAAAACACTTTATATCTTATTGATATAAAGTGTTTTGTACCTAGGGCGGGAATCGAACCCGCACTCCCTTAACGGGAACAGGATTTTAAGTCCTGCGTGTCTACCAGTTTCACCACCTAGGCAAGTAGAGAGCGAAAGACGAGATTCGAACTCGCGACCCCGACCTTGGCAAGGTCGTGCTCTACCAACTGAGCTACTTTCGCTTTTGGTGTTGCAAATATATAGGAATATTGCGGCTACGCAAAGGAAAAAATAAAAAAGTACCGCCAATGCAGTACTTTGTTGATGTTTGTGTTGGGCAATAGTGACTTAGAAAGAAAATCCTGTCGATAACTTGTAAAATGATTCTGAGTTTTCGGCAATCTCACCTGTTCTCACGAAATCTGCACCCGCAGACAACCGAACAAAGCTTGCGAATTTAGGAACATTGAATTGTACATACGGTCCAAGCCATTGATAGTAATCCAAGGTGCCTCCAATATCATCTTTGGTTCTCCGCAAGTGTTCGAAATGTGCACCAAAGGAGAAGGATGGGCTAACTTTGTATCCGGCATTGGCCCAATAATGTAGATAGGCAAGTGTGGATCCACCTACTGGAGCTCTGTCTGTCAATGGCGCGTAGTATCCAGCATAGATTTCGGATTCGAATTTTGGAATATCCACGTTGAAAAATAAATTTGGTACAATACCATCACCTGCAATGCCACCTAACTGTCCGTCTGCTGCACCTTTAGATAGTAAATTTCCAAATGTAAAGCCCAGGTTTGGATTTAAAGTAATTCCTTCACTTAAATAAAGGTTTACTCCACCACCAAATTCAGTCCAGTTGCCCCATGCGGCACCCGTGCCTGCTCCCCAAAAAATTCCGTAGGTAGACACGCCAATTTTATCGCTGAGTTTGTATTCTAGCGTAAAATTGGGTGCAAATCCAAAAAATTGATCACTTGTTAAGCCAAAAGTGGCCGTTGCATCGTTTGTCTGCGCATGCACTTGGGTTAGGTTTGTAAATGCAGTAATTATTACCGCAAGTGTTGTTAGTTTTCCTAATAAATTCATATAATTTATGATAAAATGATTAATTAATAACCAAATATATTCGAAAATATCAATTTAAAGAATTGTTTTGTCTATTATTTTCACTAAAAAATGATAAATAACAAATAAATATTACGAAAAAACATTTTAAATGCTGATTAAATTGATTTTCATCTGTTTTAAGTTTATAATATATCCTGATGTGTGTAATTTTTCGTTAATGAAGTTGTTTAATGTTCTATTTATGTCAAGTGTCATGCTTTTTTTTATTGATTAATCGTTTTTATGCGATGATTCTAAAGCTTATTGCAGTGTTGTAAATAGTAATTATTATAATGCTGGATTTTTTTAGATTGTTCAAAAAAATGGTGAACTTCGTTTCTCAATTTAGGTTCTATGTATTTGGTTTCCGAGATAGCCCGTATTATTTCCGCACAGAAGACTATACTTCCTGTTGCGGACCTAATTATTACGGAGCTTGTGTATGATAGTCGCCAGGTTTACCATAGTGAAAAGTCTTTGTTTTTTGCTATTCGGGCGGTGCGTGATGGCCATCGATACATTGCAGCAGCATATGAAAGAGGTGTACGCAGTTTTGTGGTATCCAATACTGATTTGGAAGTCTCCTTATTTCCAGACGCTAATTTTCTTTGGGTAGAAGATGTCATTAAAGCCTTGCAGGCATTAGCAACGCATCAGAGAAACAGATTCCATTATCCGATCATCGGTATTACAGGGAGTAATGGCAAGACGATCGTTAAAGAGTGGCTGTATCAGCTATTATCTCCAGAAAAAAAAGTCTATCAGAGTCCGAAAAGCTATAATTCTCAATTGGGTGTGTCGCTCTCTTTGTGGGAGTTGAGCGATCAGTATGATATCGCGCTCATTGAAGCTGGCATCAGTCTGGAAGGGGAGATGCAACGATTGGCAGACATGATTCAGCCTGATATTGGGGTGCTCACCAATATTGGGGTGGCACATGCCGATGGTTTCCCTAGTAAGCAAGCCAAGTTAGCGCAAAAGCTAAAGCTGTTTCAAAAAAGTAAGGTATTGATTTACCCTGCCAAATATGTTCTAGATAAGCAAGGTATTTCGGTCGCTCAACCACTATCTTGGGGTTCGGAGGAGCAAAATCATTGGCAGATCATATCCTTGGATATTGGCAATACCTCGTGTGAAGTCGTGTTGCGCGAGCAACAAGCCGACTTTCACCTCACCATACCCTTTATAGACCAGGCCTCTATTGAAAATTGCCTGACCTGCGTTTTTGTCATGCGGCATTTGGCTTATGAATGGTCTACTATTTTGCTCCGAATCCGTAATCTGGAAGCGGTGGAGATGCGTTTACAATTAAAATCTGGCATTAATAATTGTTCCGTCATAGATGATTCTTATTCAAATGATCTCGGCGCATTGAAGATTGCATTAGATTTTTTGGAGCGACAACATCAGCATTCAAAGCGGACGTTGATCCTATCAGAAATCATGGGTTTGCCAGAGGCACCTAAATACATTGATAAGCTGCGTGTATTGCTTTCTGCGTATAGATTAAACCGCCTCATTTGGGTAGGGACTGCTGTAGATGCGTTAGAAAGCCTAAACTGCGAGGTACTTACGTTTTCCGATACGGAAGATCTAGACAGGAACTGGCCTACATTGGTTTTTTCTGACGAAACGATTTTGGTGAAAGGAGGGCGAACTTTTCATTTCGAAACTATTGTGAAGCGCCTTACGGCCAAATCTCATGGTACTGTACTGGAGATCAACCTTAATGCGATAGAACACAATTTAAAACAATATCGTTCGCTGTTGCCCACAGATGTAAAACTCATGGCGATGGTGAAGGCATTTTCCTATGGTAGCGGAAGTTTCGAAGTGGCCAATATGTTGCAGTATAATGCAGTGGATTATCTAACGGTTGCTTTTGTAGATGAAGGTGTGGAGCTGCGGCAGGGCGGTATATCTTTACCCATTATGGTATTAAGTCCAGACGAATCTACTTTCGATCGATTGGTCATCCATCACCTCGAGCCAGAGATTTATAGTTTTCGCATTTTGCATGCCTTTATAGACTACTTAAATGGAAAACAGATTATTGACTATCCGATACATATTAAGCTAGATACAGGGATGCATCGGCTCGGGTTTTTAAGTGCCGAATTGCCCCAATTAATTACCGCGCTGAAAGCTACTAATGCAATTAAAGTGATTTCCATATTTTCACATTTGGTAGCCGCAGGCAGCCGAACAGAAAGTGTCTTCACGGAGCAACAAATCGAAGAGTATGGCGTCAGCGTAGCGAAATTGGAGGAGGCTCTAGGCTATCAGGTCATTAAGCATTTGTGTAATACGTCTGGTATTGTGCGTTGGCCTTCTGCTTATTTTGACATGGTACGATTAGGTATTGGTTTATATGGCGTAGATTTGAACGCCAGTGGATTGGATATTTGGCCAACCAGTCAGTTAAAAACAACCATTACGCAGATCAAAACCTTGAAAAAAGGAGATACGGTAGGGTATGACCGCCGTGGTGTACTCGAAAGGGATGGCAAGATTGCTACGGTAAAAATCGGCTACGCCGACGGCTACGATAGAAGGTTTGGTAATGGAGTTGGTACTATGCTAATTCGCGGTCAATCCGTACCTACCATTGGCAATATCTGTATGGATATGTGTATGCTCGATATTACGGATCAGGATGCGGCAGAAGGAGACGAGGTGATCGTGTTTCCAGATATCAAAACGATGGCGCGCAAGATCAGCGTGATCCCTTATGAATTATTAGTCAATATCTCGGCGCGTGTAAAGCGGGTCTATTATTATCAATAAACATGTTTAGAAAATTCTTTCAACGGTTTTTGTACTACCTAATCAAAGGTACTTTAGTGGTAATTCCTGTTGCGGGAGCGGTATTTTTGATCATCTGGTTGGTCGCTACTTTGGATAATGCGTTGAATCTGACACACCTGATCGAAGACGAACGAGGCGCTCCAAGGTATATTCCAGGTATGGGGATTGTAACGGTGATTGTGGTGCTGGTGTTGGTTGGTTTTGTCTTTACGACTTTGGTTACGGTGCCTATTCAACAATGGATGGCACGTATGGTCAATCGGATTCCTATCTTTAATACTTTATATTCTTCTATTAAAGATTTTACAGAAGCGTTTGTCGGAGATGCCAAAAAATTTAATGAACCCGTATTGGTGGAAGTAAATGAAACTGGTTTGAAGAAGATCGGTTTTCTGACGCAACGTAATTTGAAGGCTATTCATCTGGAAGGCGAAGTGTTAGTGTATTTTCCTTACTCTTATTCTTTTGCTGGCCAAGTCGTGGTGGTGAAGGCAGAACGGGTTACTAAATTGCATATGTCGGCTACAGAAGCTATGAAATTGGTTGTTTCTGGTGGTGTAAGCAGTCTGGATTAATACCACAACGGAGCAGAATAATGAGCAAATTTATAGAACGGATTTTCGGGAATAAGACGGAAGTAGACCTCGTAAGAATGGAGCTACAGGCTCGTTTGAGCTTTCAGTACAGCCAGACAGATGCTTCCTTATTATTAAAATATGCACAGGCAGATCGCCTGGCCGAATTAGCCGGCTTTCAGAAAGACATGCTCTCCGCTACCATGGGCAACCCTTGGCCAGTCGCATTAGAGCTTCAACTACTTCAGCGTTATGTGGATCACATTCAAGCTATTGAAGGGGAAGATTTTTACCTGCAGTTTAATACAAAGGGATCTGATAACGTAGATGCTATCGAACCGCTGATTCTATTTCCATTAATACAAAACGCCGTGAAGAACGGCTATGCTTCCATGGCCAAGTTCCCTATTAAAATTCGACTAAGTGCCTCTGAAGGTGGGATTCTGTTGGAGGTGAGCAACCGAGTAAACCACTATGTCGAGAATCAGGGAGAAGATGAGCTGATCACATTTTACCGCGATCGATTGCAATTGACTAGCCCAGATAGGCACGAGCTTTTCGTGAATAGCAATTCACAAACCTTCAAAGCCACGCTCTTCTTAAAATACGGATAATTTCCTTTACTCTTCGTGGTACACAATAATAGGTACTTTCGTATGAAAAGTGAGGTTGTGTGTGGTACTATCGTTAAATAAGCGATCAAAGAATCCACGATTTCTTTTGACCACAGCAAGCATATCCACGTTATTATCCAATATGTAGTTGGTAATGGTGTGCTCTACGCTTTCCACTTTATCCAACAGTTTAAACTGTACTGCGTATCTTGTATGATCCTTGCTCCATTGATCCATTTGTCTACCTACGTTCGTCAGGTCAGATTGCATCACGACGTGAATGCACGTTGTTTCAGCACCTACTTCCCGTGCCATAATCAGTGCTTCCCGTAGCGCTATCTTGTCCGATTCACGGAATAAGGTAGTAAATACCACCCGCTTAATACCTGAAAAACGCGCATGAGGAGGCACGGCAATTACTGGAGTTTTTACAGAATTAATAACGGAAACGGTATTCGATCCTATAATGCGATCCAAAAATCCGGATTGACCATGAGTACCCATCACGATGAGGTGAAATTTCTGCTTTTTGCTCAGGTTGCGCACCACGGTAGACACCGGTCCTTCCTCAAAAAGAAAGGAAAGGCGTTCTTCCGGAAATCCATAATCTATGGCCATCTGCCTGAGACGTGGCGTACTCTGTTTAAACTTTTCATGCTCGGTGTTTTCCAAATTTGCATACATTTCCCCCAACATCTCCGGTTGCCCAGGGTGTATAGAAGCAAATACGGGCGACATATAACTGTGTAACACTTTTAAATTAGCATCAACACTTTTTGCCAGATGGATAGCATATACAAATGCATTTTCTGCCAGTTCCGAAAAATCAGTAGGGAATAATATGGTTCTCATGCGAATAGGTGTTATAAATGTTATTTTAAATTTACATTATTTTTCTGTTTTAAGTATATCTGTTGCAAAGACTTTATTAATTACTTATGCTTGTAGCATCATCGACCTGATAATCGTTATGCTCTATAGATGGAATATGCAGCCAACAGAATCTGTACAAGCGCAGTGAATTAGATCGAAAAATAGGCGTAACTTGAAGATATTGATTTAGCCCGCTTGGAAATTATACGGAAATATGTCATGCGTAAGCATCCGCCGACATTGCGTGTCGCGTTGGAAGGCTGTGTTGTGTCCGATTCGGAGCGCAGCAAGGCATATATCTACAAAAAATATTATGGCTATGTGAAGGCCGTGGTCGTGCGGTATGTAAAGCTGGATATAGAATCTGAGGAGATTATCAATGAGAGTTTTGTCAAGGTATTTCGAAAGTTGAGCAGCTTCGAGCAGCATACAGATGATGAAGTGTTGGAGAAAACTTTTCGTTCCTGGATGGCGCGTATCGCGGTTAATACGGCTATAGATATGTTGCGTGTAAAAAAGCAAATGCAGTTTATTGATGATGAAGATGGTGTAGAAATCGGAAATCTTTCCGTAAATATGACATCTAGTTTGGAGGCAAATGATATTTTGAAATTACTAGATGGTCTGCCACCCATCCAAAAAGCGATCTTTAATTTATATGAAATAGAAGGCTATTCACATGAGGAGATTAGTAAAATGCTTGACGTACCAGAAAGCACATCAAGAACTTACCTCACCAGAGCAAAACAGAAACTCCGTATGTTGTACGGCAAGTATATGGATCGAGAAAACATAAAATCCTAGTTTTAAATTAGGCATGAAAGAAAATAATAACAGTCGGGAAAGAGACATTGTTGACCGTATCGTCGATCAGCTCAAATCGTCTGAAGAACTGCCATATGAAGATGGTGCTTGGGAACGCTTCCGAAAAGATCACTTACCTAAAACAACGGCTAAGCGGATACTGCCATTATGGATTAGTACGGCTGCTGCCTGCGCTGTACTAATGATGCTGGGCTTATGGTATTTTAATTCAGATATACCTGATTTAGATCAGCCTGCTTTAAGTTCTCGCGCTACCAAGCAGGTACAGGCTCCTGTAATTGAAACTCCAGAAACACCATCAGTTTTTAACGAACCTATAATTCCACAGAATACCCATGTTGGTGAGTCTGTAAGTCTGTTGCCAAAAGATAGTCGGCTGCATACCGTAGAGGTTGTTGAATCCTGGATCTTCCCGATGCAAAAACAAACTATATTGGCTGCTTCTCCTGTTGATATAAATAATGATATAAAACTGTCAGACAGCAAATTATATTTTCATCCTGATCAAGAGGAAGCCGTGTTGACAGAGAGCGGACTTTTACCTTCCGTATTTGCGGATAGTAAAGGAGTACAAACGAATGCAAGGAAAGAAGTGATGGGTGAAAGCAAGCATTTCCGCTTTACGGATCGGTTTAATCTCGGTGTGGTGGTAGCGCCATCGTCCACTGATCAAAAGGTGAATTTTGGCGGGGGGTTAATGTTATCCTATAATGTCACCAAGAACTTAAGTGTGCGTACTGGAGCTACGTTTCATCAGTACGAGGTTGGATCATTACGCGATCCGATACAGTCTGCAACAATGGAAGTAGCGGCTACAGCACCGGAACGCCCATTGCCAACCGATATGCCGGTATTTTCTAATGCCATGATGGCGCGTATGCCACTTATTCCTAATGTCAACTCGGTAACCGGTATGGTACGCACACTAGATATTCCTGTCGAAGCCAAATATTCTTTTTATAAAGGTATATATGCTGGTGTCGGTGTTTCTTACGCGGCGGTATTGGATCAGCAACGTTTTGCGCACTATATTGAAAATGTAAATGCCAATCCATATGCTAACGGCTTGCCAAGCAATGAAAGTGAACTTCGAGCTGCAGTTCAGCCGGTAGTCCGCACGTTAGAGTCAGCGAATACCAATGTAAATTCGGCTGGTTTCGGAGGCTTTGTGAATATGTCATTGGGTAAGGAATTGAAGATAAGACGCGGGCCATCTGTATCTTTAGAGCCTTATGTGAAGTTGCCAGTTGGGAATTTTAGACGCGCTGATATGAACTATACCAACGGAGGAATTCGAGTGATTACCAATTTCTAATCACACATGTGAAGCAGGATCAAAGATATAATTACAGTTGATCAATGCGCACCCAACCCATTCCAGCAGCTATTGCGCCTTGAACCCCAGGCTCACCGTCTTCAAATACTAAACAGCGCTCTGGTGCGACATCCAACTGCGCTGCCGCTAAAAGAAAAGGTTCTGGCGAGGGCTTTCCATTAGGCGTATCGCCAGCGCAGACCAGCACTTCGTACAATCCGGTCACACCAATCACATCCAATGTAATTTCTAAGGTTTTTCGGGTTCCTCCAGAAACAAGACCAATCTTCTTTTTGCCCACTTCTTGGCGAAGATGCTGCAGCACATGTGCTACCGGTTTCGTGTGCTGTATGTATTCCGTGCGAAAAATGGTGGACTTCCGGAGTGCAAACTCGTCAAAGTCAAATGATTTTCCATACCGCTGCGCAATGACTTCCGCTACGGCTACTGTAGGCCATCCGGCGGTTTCATCGATAAGTGCGGTATCCAATTGGATACCGTACTCCAAGGCTGCCGCGGCGTACGCGGCTTTGTGTGCCGACATATTGTCTGCTAACGTACCGTCTACATCGTATAATAATGCATCATACGAATCAGAAATTTCCGAGAGCTTCTGTGTTTTGTCCGCTATAGTCATTAACCTTTTTTTACTTTTTACGTCTTTCTTTTTCGGCGATAATCAATCCTAATTCCCGACTCGTCTGTCCACCTACCGAAGTGTTTTCCTGTGCACGGCGAAATAGGTAAGGCATAACGGATTTTACCGGCCCATACGGCATGTATTTGGCTACGTTGTAACCAGCAGCAGCCAGATTAAAAGACAGATTATCGGACATACCCAGCAATTGGGCGAACCAGATATTAGGATGGTTGTGTGGAATGTCGCGTTTATGCATTTCTTCTGCCAGTAGCCGGGAGCTTTCTTCGTTGTGCGTACCCGCCATTAGGCCCATATTATCAATATGTTCCAAACAGAAGAGCAGGCCTTCATTATAATCTCTGTCGCTGCTCTCTTTATCGGCTTGTATCGGCGAAGGATAGCCATCAGATTTCGCACGGTCGCGCTCGATTTCCATGTAAGCACCTCGAACCAGCTTAGCACCCAAATGAAAGTTGCGTACGGTAGCATAAGCGAAATCGGCTTTTAGGGAGGCTAATTTATCATGGCGGTAAAGCTGGTACGTATTGTATACAATCGGCTTTTCTTGATTGTATTTCTCCATCATATCACGCGCGATGTCATCGATCGTATCTTGTATCCACGAATGTTCGCCATCGATAAGCACCGGGATACCTGCATCATGACAGGCAGCGCAGATGCGCTCACAACGTTCTAATACCCGAGTGAATTCAATTTTCTCCAGATCATTAAGCGCTTGCTTCGCATCGCGTTTGGCAAAAAGATCAAATCGACCTAAGCCTGTCGGCTTAAATACACAGAAAGAAATAAGTTTTTGCTTTGCTGCGAAAGCCACGGTACGAACGATCTCCTCACAAGTATGCTCAAAGCTTGTTTCGGATTCTTCTCCTTCCACAGAATAGTCCAAAATAGTCGTCACCTTTCCTTCTCCTAACTCCAGAATGGAACGGTTGCAATCTTCGATGCTTTCGCCACCGCAAAATTGCTTGTAAATTGTGTTTCTGATAATACCTTGGATCGGTAAACCAATCTTTAATGAGAAATTGGTTATAGGAGTTCCAACCTTAATCAAAGCATTGCTCGATACCATCTTAAATAGCCAATAAGCTTTATTCAGATCCGAATCACTTTTCGTCCTGAAAGCTGTCGCCGTGTCGTTAAAATCTAACTGAACAGGCGCTCCTAAGGTTTCCATCAATGTCGTGTTGTGTTTAGTAATACAAAACTAAGTAATTGTTGAATTAAAAGCTGAATATGCACGTAATTTATTTAATTTTGGCTATGCAAAAATTTGTATTGAATGGCGAGTTTATTCATCTCATCCAGCTCCTCAAAGCGATGAATTGGGTGGAGCATGGCGCTATGGCGCAGCATGTTGTCGAAGAAGGAATGGTACAGTACAATGGAAACGTAGATTATCGTAAAAGATTGAAGGTAAAACGCGGCGACCAAGTAGAATTCGAAGGACAGATCGTGGAGATTGTCTAAGCAATGATGATTGATTTTTAGTTATGCAACAGATAGAAAGTTTGGGATATAAGGTGTTTTTCGAGGATGACCTCGCAAGTTTACAACCCTTTATAACCGAGGGAGGGTACTCCAATGTATTGATCCTAGTAGATCTTAATACCAACGACCATTGCTTGCCAATTTTACAGGCCGCCATTTCAGACATCGCCGATTATGATATTATCGAAGTCGACCCAGGGGAGGAGAACAAAAATATTGACTTTTGTATTGGCATCTGGAAAACTATGTTGGATTTTGGTGCCGACCGTAAGGCGTTGATGATTAATCTTGGTGGTGGTGTCGTGACAGATATGGGCGGTTTTGCAGCATCAACCTATAAAAGAGGCATCGACTTTATCCAGATCCCGACGACGTTACTCGCGCAGGTTGATGCATCTGTAGGGGGCAAGACGGGCATAGATCTAGATAATTTCAAAAATATCATTGGAACATTCACGCAGCCTAAAGCGGTTTTTATCAGTAGTAAATTTCTGGAATCTTTAGATACGCGCCAGCTTTGGTCAGGCTTCGCCGAAATTATTAAACATGGTTTGATTCAGGATAAAGATCTTTTCCTGCGCTGCCAGCAAATCAATATTGAAGAGATTGACGCCCAAATCGTGTATGATTCCGTGATGATCAAGAATAACATTATTCTGGAAGATCCAACAGAAAATAATATTCGTAAGATTCTTAATTTTGGACATACCATCGGTCACGCCGTAGAAGGTTATTCCTTATCACACGACCAAAATCCATTACTCCATGGAGAAGCCGTAGCGATTGGTATGTTATGCGAAGCGTATCTATCCACACAATCCGGTACCCTGGCAGACGCAGAATTGCGAGAAATAGAACAGTACCTGTTGCGTGTGTATCCTTACTATACCATCTCTCCATCCATCGATGAGGAGTTATTTCGCTTGATGCGAAATGATAAGAAGAACGAATCGAACCAGATTGGTTTTGCTTTGCTAAATGCCATTGGTGATTGCACGTATAATAAATACGTGGATGAGGAGAGAATCAAAGCAGCGTTAGACTATTATCGTAGCTTGGAAGGCAAATAGTAGAAAACAATTTACTTTGCGTCGCGTTCTCTTAAGCAACTATAGAAAGACAGCAGATGAATAAATTGTTTAAAACTTTGATCGCAGGGTGGGGCGCACGTAAATTGGGCTTTGGTTGTTTCGGAACAATCATAGCTTTCATTATTATCTATTACCTCTTGGGCTATTTATAGGCACCAATAGGCTTTCGGTTCACCTCATGTTTAGTGGGGTGTAGCCGATGAAAAAAGTTAGACCATCCCATTTTATCGATTACCATCAGCTCATCGCCATAAATCGGACTAAGCTGCACTAGCTCTAAACTGTAGCGATTACTTAGATTAAAGGTGGTTGACGTTCCAAGTTCCTTGTCTACGTCATGAACGATAAAATGTTCCATCTGGGAATCTGCCGCAATAGGCTGTCCGAATCGTATAATCTGACCCGGATCAAACGGGCAGTCGCCGCGAAGATGATTAATTAAAAATCCGAGAACGTGTCCCCAATTTTTCACTTCACTTTTTATCTGTAGTACAAGCTCACGGCCGTGCATTTGCTTAGAAATTCCATTCGCTGCGGATAACCCATAGCTATAGGCAGTAAGATATCCAGGGCTTGGAAAATTTTTGAAAATTAAGACAAATACGGTTGGAAGCTTTCTACTGCTAGATGGATGGCGGTATACTTCACATGCATCACCAATTTCCTTTTCCAGCAAGTCTCTGAAACGCTCCACGCCGGAACGCATAAAATACGGTTTTCTAAACAATGACATGACGATTTGTAAGAGCTACAGGGGCAAAAATACACATTGACTGTTATTTTTTCAGTGCCATGCTGTCATATTGGCTACATTTTTTGAATGGAATATTCCTTGCTATGCTATAACCGATATAAAGTAGTATTGCAATTTATAGCGTTGATCAGCAACTCAATTAAAGCGCAGTATACGAAAAGGATTTATAAACACACATTTGAAACGATAGATATGGCAGAAAAAGGTACGATTTCGATCCACACGGAAAACATCTTTCCGGTGATCAAGAAGTTTTTGTATTCTGATAATGAGATTTTTTTAAGAGAATTGGTATCCAATGCAGTAGATGCTTCTCAAAAGATTAAAAGACTATCTTCACTAGGTCAGTTTGCTGGCGAAGTGGGCGATTTGACAGTAGATGTACGTTTTGATGAAACGGCAAAGACCATTACTATTTCCGATAATGGTTTAGGGATGACGGCTGATGAGATCAAAAAATACATTAACCAGATTGCATTCTCGGGAGCTACCGAGTTCATGGAGAAATTCAAAGAGGCCAATGATGCGAATGAGATCATTGGCCGTTTTGGTTTGGGTTTCTACTCTGCTTTCATGGTGGCCGACCGGGTAGAGATCCAATCTTTATCCTACCAGGAGGGAGCAGAACCAGCTCATTGGACTTGTGATGGTAGCACCTCTTACGAGATTGCGGAAGGTACACGTACACATCGTGGTACCGATGTTATCCTGCATATCAATGCAGATTCGGAAGAGTTTTTGAATAAAAGCCGTTTAGAAGAAATTCTGAATAAGTATGCTAAATTCCTACCGGTTCCTGTTCGGTTTGGTACTAAATCTACCAGCGAGCCGGATGGTGAAGACGAAGAAGGCAAGCCTAAATACAAAACCGTAGAGGTAGATAATGTCATTAATAACACCAATCCGGCATGGACCAAATCTCCATCGGAGTTAACGGATGAGGATTATCTAGCATTCTACCGTGAATTGTATCCGTATGCGATGGATGAACCTTTATTCTGGATTCACCTAAACGTAGATTACCCTTTCAACCTAACGGGTATTCTATACTTCCCGAAAATCAAAAACGATCTAGAAGTACAACGGAACAAAATTAAATTATATTCTCGTCAAGTATTTATTACCGACGAAGTAAAAGACATTGTACCAGAATTTTTGATGTTGTTACATGGTGTGATTGACTCACCAGATATTCCATTAAACGTGTCTCGCTCGTTCTTGCAAGCCGACGGAAATGTGAAGAAAATCAATACCTACATCACGAAGAAAGTAGCAGATAAACTGCAGGAGATCTACAAATCCGACCGTAAAGGATTCGAGGAAAAATGGAATGACATTGGTCTTTTCATTAAATATGGTATGCTGAGCGATGATAAATTCGCGGAGAAAGCCAATGAGTTTTGTTTGTTGAAAAATACGGATGGTGAGCATTACACCATCAAAGAATACTATGAGAAAGTTAAAGACATTCAAGTAGATAAAGACGGCAATATCATATACCTATACACCCACGATACGGCTCAGCAAGATGGGTTTATCAGCGGTGCAAAAGCAAAAGGTTATGATGTATTGGTGTTAGATGGTCCTTTAGATACGCATATTACTTCTTACTTGGAGCAAAAAGGTGGTGAGAAAATCCAGTTGAAACGTGTTGATGCAGATGTTGCGGAGAAATTGATTCAGAAGGATGAGAAGATCGAAGCCGTTTTAACGGAAGAAGAAAGTAAGAAGGCAACGGAGCTTTTTGAGAAAGCGATCACCCGTAGCGATATGAAGGTCGAAGTGGATGCATTGACAGCAGGAGACTTACCAGTTGCGGTGACCATCGATGAGTTTATGCGTCGTATGAAAGATATGGCGAAGACTGGTGGTGGCGGAATGGGCTTCTACGGTGAATTGCCAGATCAATACAAAGTAACGGTGAATGGAAATCACCCTTTGGTGAAGCGTATTTTGGAAAGTTCCGAAGAAGATGGTGCGCGCTTAGCGAAACAGGCTTTCGACTTAGCGTTACTATCCAGAGGTTTGTTGACTGGCGCGGAACTTACTTCCTTTGTAAAGCGAAGTGTGGAGTTGATTTAGTCATCTATTCGTAAGGTTTATAAAAAGGTGTTCTTCGGAGCACCTTTTTTCGTTTTCAGGTAATCTCCAGCAAAAACATTTTGCGATCTGTCCTGTTTTTTCCAAGAGTACGTATTTCGGTTCGTGGGCATCGATGTCTGCTAAATATGGAAATCAGATCTTAAACAGTTATAAACAATCACTATGTCAGTAGAAAAATTTAAAGCGCTGCACGAGCAGGACAAACCATTCGTACTAGGAAATGTATGGGATGCACATACGGCAAAAGCAGCCGAAGAATTGGGTTTTCAAGGTTTAGGAAGTTCCAGTCATGCCATTGCAAATATCTTGGGATATGAAGATGGACAAAATATTAGTGTGGATGAAATACTATTTGTAGTAGAGCGCATCGTTAAAGCGGTGAACATACCCGTATCTGTCGATTTTGAAGCAGGTTATTCTTCCGATCCAGAAGAAGTAGCAGCCCATGTAAAGCAGCTCGTAGAAGTAGGAGTAGTAGGAATCAATTTAGAAGATGGTGTGGTTAAAGATGGCAAACGCGGCATGGAAGATCCACAGGTGCTGGCACGTAAAATAAAAGCGATCAAAGCAGTGACCAATATATTCATCAATGCACGTGCAGATACCTACACAACAAAGCATCCTGATGCGTTGGAAGAATCTATTAAACGTGCGCAAATCTATACTGAAGCTGGCGCGGATGGCATTTTCCTTCCAGCAATTGAGAAGGAAGAGGACATCAAAAAGGTGATTCAGGAAATCAAATTGCCGTTGAACGTGTTTGCTACGCCAAACATTTCAGACTATAAAACCTTAACAACCCTTGGCGTAAAACGGATAAGTCACGGTGCGAAGCTCTATGAGAAAATCTTTAAAACTACGAAAGAGTTATTAGGAGACATTCAGAAGGAGCAGGCCTTTGGGAAATTGTATCAATAGGAAATAATTGCACCATTCCACTATTAAAAACGGTTTGCAGAATTTTCTGCAAACCGTTTTTTGTGATTATTTGGCTAACTTCCGTCGAATGGACCTTACGTAATTGTTGAAACTTTGTATCAACCCTATCAACTCAAAATATAGATCGCTTTGTCGTACCTCCGCGCGATGACGATATAATCTTAAATAATCTCTGAAACGCTATTATTGTCTCCTGGACTGATGGGTGGGGCCATGGATATCCTTGTTTGGCTTAGCGCTGATGGGAAATGTTCATTGATGTAAGCGATCATGTGCTCGCGAACGTAACAGCGTAGTTCGAAAGCCTGGCCGGAATTACGGCAACTCATCAAACACCGTAACTCCATGGTCTTTTCTTTAAAATCCGTCACCTGTAGTACATTAACTTTTCCATCCCAAAGTACATTGGCTTCCAGTAATTCCGTCAATTTTTCACGTAACTTCTCCACTGGAATAGTAAAATCGACGTATAAAAACACCGTACCTAATATCTCCGCTGTTGTTCGCGTCCAGTTTTGAAAGGGTTTCTCAATAAAGTAGTTGATGGGTAGCACGAGGCGTCTTTTATCCCAAATATTGACCACCACATAGGTAAGGTTGATTTCTTCTACCTTTCCCCATTCACCTTCCACAATTAAAACATCATCCATTCGGATGGGTTGGGTAAAGGCAATCTGCAAACCAGCTAGTAAGTTTCCCAGTGATTTTTGCGCAGCGAAACCAATGATAATACCGCCTACGCCAACGCCAGTAAGTAGTCCAGCACCGATTTTGCGCATGTTTTCGAAGCTAAGTAAAACAATGGCTACGGTGACAATCACAATAAGTGTAATGAGCAGCTTTCGGATGAAAACAATCTGAGTTCGTATCTTTCGCTCACGTAAATTATTTTCCTTATTAATGTCGAACCGATGGTAAAGATAATCCTCGAATATGCGGATGAAACGCATCACGACGATAGCGAAGGATAAGGTAATCAGGATTTCAGTTACCTTTTCTACAGCAATATGCGTTTGGGCATTGAAACGCGTAAAGGGAAGAAGGGAATTGAATACCAATAGAGGAATAAATACGGCCAGAATTTTATTGAGATGGCGGATGATCGATCGGATGGCCGAATAGGATGTACCATTTTTTGCCTGATGACGTACAATCGGTACTAGAATCGTGTGTATTAAAAAGCCGAGTATGATGGAGAAGATAATCACCAGTACATTCCATATCCATGCCGGCATAGTGAGCGCAAGTTCAGCTAGGTTGATTGTCATGTTTTTTTATTTTACAATTACACCCCTATAACAGTCCTATTCCTTGGTGGTTTTCATTATTTATACGACACGCTTTGCTTCCCTTGAGAATTGTGAAAAATGCAACACAAATACATCTTTAGCTCAACAGGTTCAATAAATCCTGTTTGTCCATTTTAGCGCCTTTCGAAGTATTGGATGAGATTAACACGCCAGCAAGGTCACGTTTTTTCTGCTGTAGCTTCATCATTTTTTGTTCTACGGTATCCAACGCAATAAAACGGACCGCCATCACATGTTTGTCTTGTCCTATGCGATAACTGCGGTCAATCGCCTGATTTTCTACCGCCGGATTCCACCAGGGATCTATCAAAAAGACATAATCTGCTGCCGTTAAATTTAATCCCACACCACCCGCTTTGAGACTAACCAGAAATACACGTCTATCGGTATTATTTTGAAACTGATCCACTTCGGTTGCACGATCAACCGTCTGCCCGGTGAGATAAGAATACGCCAATCCGCGACTTTCTAATCGACTTCGAATTAAATTTAACATCGTCACAAACTGAGAAAAAATGATTACCTTATGTTGAGAAACGATACCATCCAATTGTTCCAGCATGGCATCGATCTTGGCAGAAACACCGGCATCATAACCTTCCTGGAGCAAGGCTGGCGCATTAGCTATCTGTCGCAAGCGCGTAAGACCAGCCAGCACATTCATACTGTTTTTTTCGAGATCATCATCGTCTTGTTGCGTGACGTAATCACGTAATTCCGCTTCGTAAGTATCGTAAATAGCCCGTTGCTTTTCGCCTAATTCGCAATAGATGATCATCTCGGTTTTCTCCGGTAATTCAGTAGCTACTTGTTTCTTCGTACGCCGTAAGATAAAGGGTGCTGTGTATCGTTGCAGCTCTTCTGCACGGGCGGTATCATCAAACCGATCGATCGGTGTGGAGTAGGTATATCTGAAATACGTGGTATTGCCGAGCAGACCCGGGCAGGCGAATGAAAGCTGTCCATACAAATCATAGGTGCTATTTTCAATAGGCGTACCCGTCAATACAAAGCGATTTCTGCTTTTTAACTGCATGGCCGATTTATAGCGAAGGGAGGTCGGATTTTTGATCGTCTGCGATTCGTCCAGAATGATCGTGTCAAAAGAGAATTGCTTAAGTTTCGAAAGATCCGAAACCATTACGCCGTAACTGGTAATCAAGATATCAAATTTTGTCCAATCTTCTGCTGGCAGATTTCGTCCTTTCCCGTATAACGCATGTGTGTAAAGGGAGGGAGCATACGCTTCAATTTCCTTCTCCCAGTTGAAGAGTAGAGAGGTAGGTACTACGATTAAGGCCGTGCGTTGCACCTGTTGCTGGCGTTGTGCGAGTAATAGGGCCAGAATTTGCACCGTTTTGCCTAACCCCATATCATCCGCCAGGCAACCACCAAAATTTAAATTATCCAGTGCAGTCAGCCAGGCCAAGCCCTGAATCTGGTAGGCACGAAGTTCAGTTTGTAGCGTTTCAGGTACTTCTATCGCTGGTAAAGTTTCACGATGATGAAGCTGCTGTACGAACTGATTGATTTCCAGTTTGATGTCATACGATAATGCCAGATCCTCCATCTGGGTCAGTTCTGCAAAACGCATTTTAGGGATCTCCAATTGTGTTTCACTTATCGTGCCGAGTGCAAAGAAAGTAGTTAACTTATCTATCCACTCCTGGGGCAAGATACCACGCGTTCCGTCGTCCAAGGTCACATAACGATGTTTATTGCGTATAGCACGATGCAATTGTTTGACAGACGCTTGTTGCTGACCATAAGTTGCGGTAATTTTTGCATTGAACCAATCCGTGCCGCTGAGTATTTTGATGTCAATCTTTGCGGTGTGGATATTGAGCTTGTCCATTTTTAGATTTTGCACGCCCAGAATGGTAATTCCCTCTTGCCGCATACGCTCGAACACTGGTAGAAACCAATCATCGGCGACAAATACTTCGTGATGCAGGTAAAAATAGTCACGTTCGTACCATTGCTCACTGAAATTTGGATGTTGAGCAGCGAGCAATGATTTGAATTTGTCTTCCATTTCCTCATCGCGCTCCACCAAATAAGGATTTCCATTGGCATCCAATCCTTTAATTTGCTTTTTGGTAACCAATGGGATTTCTGTTGCTCCGTAGCGTACTACGGGTGTGAGGTATACAAAGTTGCCGCGTTGTGCCAGATATACGATTTTTTCTGTATCTACCTCTATATCTTGCCGCTCCTCCTTCGTGGCGGGTCGGATCGTAGCGTATTGGATCTCGATGGTGTCTTCCAAAGGCTCCAAAACATTTTTTTCAAAAGTATCGTACTTAGATTGGTGGATCAATAATATCTCTGGCCGCTTTTTAAAATATTCCAGCAAGCGTAGCATATGTACGTTGTCGATCAGTGAAAAGACATTGCCTTTCTGCAAAAAATAGCGATGCCGGATAGGGAGTGTTTTGACTGGAAATTCCTGGTCGTGCCAACGCAGTGTGGCTCTGAGTTCATAAAATGGATTTCGCTTGAATACACGCAGCACTACAGTCGCTTGCAACAGCTCTAACGTAATCAACCGGATCGATTTTGCCGTAATATTGTCTGAGATTTCCCGATCATGAAAATAAGCAGGTAGGGAAAGCGGGTTCCGTTGTATGGCGACCAACGCATCCAGATCTTGCTCATCTTCCTTCTCCGCATAAGCGTTCTCAAAGGTTCCTAAAGCGGCGTAGAATTTGACTGCGGCGGCAGTATGTCCTTTCCACAGGAGACTTGGTGCATGGGCAATGCGAAAGGGTGCTTTTGGTTTGCCGGATTGTGTTGTGTTAGTACTTACTAAATCAAATCGAAGTTGCGGATAAAATTTATGCAAACCCATCACCAAAATATTTTGCTGCGTTTGGTCGGGCGCTATTTCAGTATGGTTCGGAGCTGGCAGAGGGATTCCTCCGACTTGGTCTTCTTGTAAGTCTGCACGTAGGATGGCTTCATTGGTGGGCAGCACCTGGATAGATCCCTTATCGTATGATAGCCCAAAATAACTATCCAAGTTCAGTTCTGATTCCAGACCGTAAGGCTTAGCATAAGGGATGAGCATCTCTCGGCGCGCAGCAATATGAAAAAACACACGATAGGATGGAATATGCGATACCGCATACAGTCCGAGGAATTCGTATTTGGTCAAACTGCTCTGATCGAAAACTTCTGGGGAAGTACGCACGCTAATTCCTGCTGCACTTTGCGATACGTGAATCGTAAGATCTTGTCCCAGATCCTGAGCAGCCAATAATTCAATATAGTTCAATCTGATCTCCGACACGCGTAACTGATACGTGGCCGTTTTTGCGAATTCAGTATCTGGCACATGGTAGTGCGAGAGCAGACGCAATTCACTCAATGCGTCGAACGAAGTTGCCATAAGCTGATACGTGCCGTCAGGTAATCTCACTGCTTGAAAGGATTATTAAACCATAAAAAACTGTTCGAGTTCTGGGAGTGTGTCTGCAGAGGTGGCCACATCTTTCACGATTATTCCGCGATCTAATGCAATAATCCTACTGGATACATCTACCGTGTGCGATAGGTCATGACTGGAAATCACTAGCGTTTTTTCTCCACTAGCGGTCAAATCTTTGATCATATTCTTAAGACGGATTTGTGTGCTTGGATCTAGGTTAGCAAAAGGTTCATCCCAGATGATGACGGCTGGATCGCCAATTAAAGTGGAAATGATGCCCACCTTCTTTTGGTTGCCTTTCGATAAGTCTCGGATGTAGGTACCACGATGCAACACTTCACCTTGAAAAAAATCTTGGTACTTTTCTAAGAGCAAATCTACTTTATGGCGGTCCACTTGTCGAACTTCGGCTATGAAATACAGAAACTCTTCTGGCGTGAGGTAACCAATCAAAAAGCTTTCATCCAAAAAAGCGGTGGTCCAGGCTTTCCAGTCATCTGTTTCCGACGCGGGCAGCCCTTGATGTTGCACCATACCAGTAGATGCGGGTATGAGATCAAGCAAGATGCTAAAGAGCGTCGTTTTTCCTGCACCATTGTTGCCAACTAGACCGATGCAATCCCCTCGGTAAATGTGAAGCGCCGGGATATGCAAAACCGTCTGACCATTGTATTCCTTGCTTATATCTTTGATATCAATCATGCTTTGTGTCATAGTATTTATTCGCTAACCTGTTTAAAACCTTCTAACATGGTGTACTTACGAGCTTGATAGCGCTTTGCAATACCTTGGACAAATAGGTTTCTACCACATAAACCGATGATTCCGATCAACGCAAACACGATGCAAGTGACTTCAAAGTTAGCAAAAACACGGATGATGGACCACAGGATTACCGGAATGATTAGTGCCGGAAGCATTACGATCCACTGGGCAGCGCCCATACCTTGATAATTAAAAAATTGAGACTGCCCTAAGTCTATGCGTTTCTTGTTGAAAGATCCAAAATAAAGGATAATGGGTACATTTATTCCCATATTATAAAACCCCGCAACTATATTGATCATAAAAATCTCCCTACCAAAATAAATGTAAGGAACAACTAAGATCATGGAAAGTAGTATGGCGCCATATAATAGTATAGACTTAGCAACAAGATAATCTTTGATGAGAATACGTTGTGTATTGACTAATGGATAATAAGCGCTATCCCACGCAGGAACAAACTGCCCGAAGTTAAAGGTGAATAAACCGGTCATAAATATACCGACAAATAAAAACATCGTTTGACTACCAGTGCTTGGGTTGGGATAAAATATCAATCCATATAAAAGACCAAACACGCCAGTCATCAACAGCGATTTACTTCTTTTATTTCTCCATAAAAGTTTCAGATCCAAACGGATTAATGGTGCATAACGTCCCAATTGATCTATCCAGTACCAATTTTTGGTTTCCATTGATCTTTTGGAACGATGTGTCGTATTCTCCAAATAGAGCCGCTGCCTTAGAGAGCGGTGAAGCAAAGTATACCCGATAAAAACCAGTAGTAGCGGCGCCAAAGATAAAACGGGGTGTAACAGTACCGCTTCAAAAAACATCGTAATCTGTCTGGAAACAGGGAGTATATTGAAGTAATCCAATATAACGAATAAGGCTAATACGGCAATCACAACGCTAGCTAGTCTCGAATGAGAAGATAAGGAACGTTGGAGCAAGAAATTAAAAAAATGAATGGCTTGGGAAGTAGCTAAAACTGCGATGATCCATCCGATAATTTGCAAACCAGAATAATCTCCGGCAGACCAGCAAGCCATGCCGAATGGGATAAATAATAAAGGAGCTAATAGATTATAGAAACTAAAAATACTTTTTCCCAGAAGGTAATGTGTTAAGCTACTCCGCGAAATGCGTTGAATGAGAAAGGGCTTTACATTCATCATGGGTAATTGCTGCATAAAGAAGCGCAAGCCTAATTCCCAGATGAACCACAGGACCAGGAAACGATTTACTTGCTGCATAGGGAAGAGGCTGTCAGAGCTTTCGTCTAGCAAATCATACATACTATGCCCTACAGATAGTAAACCTATCGCCATAAACAGTCCGAACAGGCTGAGTATTATTTTTATGGAGATGCTATGTCCGGCATGTGCAGAGCGAAAGAGGCTCTTCCACTCTAGAATCAAAAATTTCATGAACATACTGTTTTTTTGATATGCCGCGAGGGCGATTTCTTTCTGTTCGAAGATATGTAAAATACCTAATTGTTGCGATAGATGACTCAACAATAGTGGTGATTTGGCGTTATATATGAGAAGAACAGCGAGGGAAGAGTTCCAAAGCAAATAACATTTATCTACGCGACATAAACAAGGCTATACACATGGCAATTATTGGAGAGATCATAAAGAGAGCAATAAAAGTTAACGGTTTAATAACATCACATACTAGTCCAGAAGCCGCACAATTGGAGGTTTTACAAAACCTGCTATCACGAGCACAGCAAACGGCCTTTGGGCGGCATTTTGGATTTGCAGAAATACTAAAATCCAAAGACCCTATTCGGGTGTTTCAAGAGCAGGTTCCCATTTTTGATTATGATAAATTACATGCCGAATGGTGGCATTTTCTGGAGGAAGGGCACGAGAATGTCACCTGGCCAGGCGGACAGCGTTTTTTTGCGTTAAGCAGCGGCACCACCAGTAATAGTAAAGCGATTCCGATCACAGACGACATGGTGGATGCCATCCGAAGATCTGGCATTCAGCAAGTGCTTAGCATGAAAAATTTTGACATGCCTGCAGAGGTGTTCGAGAAAGATATCATGATGCTAGGTAGCAGTACTAATCTAAAAGATTATCATGGCTTCTTAGCGGGAGAAATTAGTGGTATCACAGCAGCAAACCTGCCGATGTGGTTTCGTAAGTTCTATAAGCCAGGTAAAAAAATAGCCGCTAGCGATAGCTGGGAACAACGCGTAAAGCGTATTGCCAAAGCGGCTCCCAAATGGGATGTCGGTACCATTAGCGGAATACCATCTTGGGCAGAATTGATGCTTAAAGAGATCATTCGCTACAACAAATTGGAAACCATTCATGATATCTGGCCCAATCTACGAGTATATACCACGGGCGGTGTAGCATTTGGCCCTTACCGTAAAAGTTTTGAAAAATTGTTTTCTAAGCCTGTTACCTACATTGATACCTATTTAGCCTCCGAAGGATATTTAGCAACACAAAAACGACCGGATACCGATGCCATGTCTTTGATCGTGGATAATGGCGTGTTTTTCGAATTTGTGCCGTTCAGACCAGAAAATATGGATGATGAAGGTCGTGTGCGGCAGGATGCGGAAGTGTTGGCGTTGAGAGATGTGCAGGAAGGGGAAGAATATGTGTTGCTCATTTCCACGGTATCGGGAACTTGGCGCTATATGATTGGTGATACGGTGATCATCAAGAACAAAGAGCTTGGTGAGGTTCGGATCAGCGGTCGCACAAAGCATTTTTTAAATGTTGTTGGAGAGCAATTGTCGGTCAATCAGATGAATATGGCGATACAGCGTGTGCAGGAAAAATTTGATCTGCCCATTCACGAATTTACTGTAGCAACCGTGTCTGATCAAGGAAAGTATGTGTCAAAATGGTATTTGGGTGCAGATCAACATTTCACTTCTAACGATTTAAATAGTTTTTTGGATGCGGAACTGAGTAATAATAATAAGAACTATAAGGTAGCACGCGGTCAGTCTCTATCCGATGTGCAGGTAAAGGTAGTGCCTGTTGCGCATTTTCACGATTGGAGTGCCAATTTTAAAAAGTTGGGTGGACAAACAAAAATTCCACGAGTGATGAAGGAAGAAGAGTTGAGGGATTTCGAAGCTTATATCGCAAAGCTGTAAACGTACAATAAGGAGCCGGTATCATCGGCTCTTTATTGTTTCTTCCTGTATATTTTCGGAGATGGTAGTTTCCTCTTCCAAAATATGATCTTTTTCGCGGTGACTACTTTCCTGCAAATCATCTACCAATTCGACGATATCATCGGGCGATAGGTATAGGCTTATAATCTTGTCTTTATAGGCCTGAGATAATCCGCTATGACCTAATATAAATTCTTTAGTGGCTAATATATAAGAAGCCATGCCGCGATGCACGGCAAATGTATCCGCTACGCGCTCGGCTTTTCGTACATACGTTTTAGAAAGCCAATACAATAGGCCAAATCGTGCAATTCCTAAAGTGCTGCGCTGTTCATAATCCATGATATGCCCTAATTCATGTCCAATCCAACCAATGATCACATTTGAATTTACCTGATGTAGCGGTTCTATGCTATGCTTCAACTTAAATACCGGACTGATCAATATATCATAAGCTCTATTCTTCTTACTTCCTAAAAGTGTGCTCACTTGTGGCCTTGCTGCCATTATAGATCCATTCAATGCTCTCGTGAATTTGAATCGAATGCGGGTATTGATCAATTCAGGGTAGTGAGAAAGTGCTGTTAGCACTTCTTCCCGAATTATATTCGGAATTTCTTTGTTATTATTCTCCATACTTGTTTTGCCATACTCTGTGTATGCGTGTTGGATCTTATAAAGGCAAATTCCACTCCAAAGTAGGCTTGTGCGACTAAAACTTTTTCAATGATGACCTGTTCTTATTATATAGAAAGACATAAAAACAGAATAATCATGGACGACAAAAATAAAAAGCCAAAGAACGCAACAGAGCGTGGAGAAGCGGAGAATGAGGATGCCAACTACACAAACTTTCCGCCGGAAAAGGATGATAAAGAAGGTACACAAAAGGAGTACGATCCGGATATTGAAGAAACACAAGATGAAGAAGAATTGGACGGACCTCAAGGGCCATTAGCAGGTAATGCGGATGGCAATGTAGACCCGGAGAAAACTAGTGATTAGGTTCTAGTTTCAAAGAAGTAACTATAAAAGGCTATTTGTATCGTATTGCAAATAGCCTTTTATAATTATCCCTGGTTACGCGCAAGAAAAAGTCTATATCAATACCGGTAAACATGGTAAATGAAAAAAGCCTAATAGCACGTATGCTGTTAGGCTTTTCATCTACAAGAAATTCGAATTATTTAATGTTATTAATTTCTTGCTGTTCTCTTAGTTTTGCAATGTTGTTTTTATCCCCAAATTCCTCCGTTTTTTGTTGGAATGAATCAAGGATTGCCTGAATAGCCTCAGAGTTGTGTGCTGTACGCTCGTAAATTTCAGGAATTTTAGCTTCGATTGTTTTGTCGCCGAGTTCGATGTTATCGACTTCAATCTTTCCAATTTTCTCCAATACCGCTTGTTGGCTGTGTCTTACATCTTCAAGCTCTCTGGAAATCTTTTCCATCAAATCAAACTTTTTCAACTTGTCCATAATATATACTGTTGTTTCTTTTTATGGAACAAATAGAAGTTAAAAATGTTTTATTCTACGACAACACCCATATTGCTAAACTTACCGATTCGTTCGTTGACCAAGGTGTCAACGTCTTTTGCTTTAAGGATAGCCAAATCACTCAAGATTTTTGATTTTACTTGTTCTGCAGCAGCTAAAGGATCTTGGTGTGCTCCGCCAACAGGCTCTTCAATGATGCCATCGATCAGCCCGTTTTGCAGCATATCTTCTGCTCTTAGCTTGAGTACTTCTGCGGCTCTTTCTTTGTGATCCCAGCTTCTCCACAAAATAGAGGAGCAAGATTCTGGTGAGATTACGGAATACCAAGTATTCTGCATCATGTATACGCGATCACCAATACCAATACCTAATGCACCGCCAGAAGCACCTTCTCCAATAACAATACAGATCACAGGAACTTGGAGTACAGACATCTCCAACAAGTTACGTGCAATAGCTTCTCCTTGTCCGCGTTCTTCTGCTTCCAGGCCCGGATAAGCACCCATCGTGTCGATCAGGGTAACAATAGGTTTGCCGAATTTCTCCGCCATCTTCATCAGGCGCAATGCCTTACGGTAACCTTCCGGATTGGCCATTCCGAAGTTGTGAAACTGACGTTCTTTGGTGTTTTTGCCTTTTTGGTGGCCGATAATCATTACCGATTCACCATTGATCTTTGCGAATCCGCCAACGATGGCTTTATCATCGCGTACCGTACGGTCTCCGTGGAGTTCTACAAAATCGGTACTGATCATCTCTATATAATCAAACGTCTGTGGACGACCTGGATGACGAGACATTTGTACCTTTTGCCATCCGGTCATGTTTTGATAGACCTCAATTTTTGTTTGTGCCAACTTCTCTTCCAGTTCGCGAACGGTGGCGCTCATGTCCACTTTCGTTTTTTCCGCAACTTGATTTACTTTCTCAATTTGAGTCTGCAAATCTGCTATTGGCTTTTCAAAATCAAATGTTGTCTCCATAATATTTCTTTACTATTCTTGCCGAAGAGCTAAGATAGTGATTTTAGATTTGTAAAAAATGAGGATTATACGTTGAAACGGAAGTGCATGACATCGCCATCCTGTACTACATATGTTTTACCTTCTACGGAAAGCTTTCCGGCTTCTTTCACCGCTGCCTCAGAGCCATAATGCACAAAATCATCGTACTTAATGACCTCGGCACGAATGAAACCTTTTTCAAAGTCGGTATGAATAACGCCTGCGGCCTGTGGTGCTGTATAACCTTTTTCGATCGTCCAAGCACGTACTTCCTGTACACCAGCCGTGAAGTAAGTCGCCAAGTCTAAAAGGTCGTAGGCCGCACGAATCAGTTTGTTGACGCCTGATTCAGTCAGACCCAGATCGTCCAGGAAAAGTTGACGCTCTTCGTAATCTTCCAATTGTGCAATTTCCGATTCGATTTGTGCAGAGATAACCAATACGCTTGCGTTCTCATCTTTTACCGCCTCTTTTACCCGCTCTACATATGCGTTTCCGCTATTCACAGAAGCTTCATCGACATTACACACGTACAATACCGGTTTACTGGTAAGTAGGGAAAGATCCGTGATAAACTCTAAGTCTTCTTCCTGCACTGGTGCGGTACGAGAAGATTTACCAGACTCCAAATGGGCTTTGATTACGGAAAGGATTTCAAACGTTTTCTTGGCGTCTTTATCGCCACCGGTCTTAGCCATTTTCTCTACTTTTTGGATGCGTTTTATAACCGTATCCAAATCTTTCAGCTGCAACTCGGTGTCAATAATTTCTTTATCCCGTATGGGATCAACAGATCCATCTACGTGGATCACATTGCCATCGTCAAAACAACGAAGAACATGGATAATGGCATTCGTCGTACGAATATTTCCTAAAAATTGGTTGCCTAATCCTTCACCTTTCGAAGCGCCCTTCACCAAGCCTGCTATGTCGACAATCTCAATAGTATTTGGTACAATTCGCTGCGGATTTACTAATTCCGTCAGTGTTTTTAAGCGATCATCCGGAACGGTGATCACGCCAACATTGGGTTCTATCGTACAAAATGGGAAATTGGCAGCTTGTGCCTTCGCATTTGATAAGCAGTTAAATAAGGTAGATTTACCGACGTTAGGTAAACCAACGATTCCACATTGTAATGCCATAAAAGTCCTAAAAATTTGTGCAAAGATAATAATTTGAAATAGATTGTTTGGTGATGACGGTTTTTAACATATAAATAGCAGTCTGTCATTCGTATTTGCACATGCTTTTTCGTAATTTCGCTGTTGAAATTATCACACGATTGGCTCTGTGCCCTTGATTTATTTTTTTTGTTGGTGTTATGATTATGCGCAGTAGGTATTTTGTTTTTGGTGTCGCAATATGGAGCAGTCTGCTTCTAATAAATTCATGTAATTCTACATCCAGTAAAGCACTCACATCGGTTGCTTATGATACAATAGGCAATGATCAGGCTGGATTGGCCCCGCCAAACTTGTTAATGAATAAGCTGGATTCTCTTAAGAAGGGTTTGTTGCATTTTCCTCCTGTTGACTCACTAAATAAAATCGATCCAAAAACAGCTCGGAATATGTTAAAGGATTCGATTTATCGCGAGCTTAAGAAAAAACCTAAACATATTTATCTGACCTTCGACGACGGGCCGCTGTTAGGCAGTCAAGCGATCGATTCTATCCTTACCACAAAAGGCGTGAAAGGTAGTGTGTTTCTGATCGGTAGACATGCCAAAATGAGCAAAAAATTGACCGGATATCTTAATAGATATTTGGATAACCCGTTAGTGGAATGCTACAATCACAGTTACACGCATGCCAACGGCAAGTACCAAACATTCTATAGTGATCCAAGCGTTGCTTTTACGGATTTCGTAAAAGCGCAAGAAGAAATGGGACTTAAGCTTAAAGTCGCACGTTTGCCGGGAAGAAATATTTGGATGTTTGATGATGTCAAACGCTTGGATGGTCGCAACGGAGGTACTACCGCCGGAATGTTACATGAAGATGGCTTCAAGGTTTTTGGATGGGATACAGAATGGCGCTTAAATGGTAAAACCGGTGAATCAGATCAGTCGGTAGAACAGACTTACAAGGCTATAAAAAACCTTCTGGACAAAAATATTGGTTTGTATCCTAATAATGTTGTTTTGCTCATGCATGATGATATGTTTCAGCTTCCAAAAGCACAAAGGAAACTCGGAGCACTTATTGACAGTTTGCAACGGCATCCCGATTACAATTTTGAATTTATGACGGATTATCCTAAGAAATATTAATGTTTAATTAGTTGTTTATTACGATACAATGTTGCGTTTGATTTTAATTATTATGTATATTTGGGGATATCTTATATCCAAAATATGATGATAAAAACATGCAACAACTTCGTTAAGTATAGCGTTTTTGGAATTTTTCCTGTTATGCTTCTGTTTGTGACGGCTTCTTGTGGCCAAAACACCGGTGATTCTCCCATATCAAATCTTCGAATTAATCAAAATAAAGAAGCTGAAATTGGGATAGGACAGACTGCAATGGTACAGGCGGATATAGCGCTTGAACATGGTATCGCTGACGTAGCATTCGAGCTTAAAAACAGTGCTGGCGTACCGATTGATACGATATGGTCATCTCTTGATGATGCTGATGGTCAAACAAAATACGCAGTATCCCAAGAAATTCAAATTCCCGTTACGTTGCGTCCCGGTAAATATTGGTTAATACTGTCTGTAGAAGATACTCATTCAGATATAAAACGAGATTCGATCTCGTTGAACTTGGTGTTGGACAATACCATTCCGATCGTCGGTGATCTGGATGTCGGAATTAATAAAAACGGAAGCGATTTACATCTGGAAGCGGAGCTGACGGCGGTGAAAAAGATCGATCGGGTAGAAGTGCTTATCAAAGGTGCCAATTGGTCTAAAGATATTAGTTTTGATAAAGCGTCTATTAAGGATCAGTTATCTACTACTTTTCACGAACACGTGCACGTCAGCGATGCACCTTCAGGTGCGTACACCGTATTTCTGACACTGTATGATCAGCAGGGTCGCATGGCCAAGGTAGAAGGTTCTTTCCGTAAATAGCGCTTCTTATCGTTTATTTACTGAAAGCTGTGGTGCACCACACTGCCCCGCTCAAAATCTTTAGTGACGGTTACCGATCTTGGCATGCGCTCTTTAAGCTCTTCGACGTGAGAAATAATACCCACCACACGATTTTCCTGATGCAGGTATTGTAGTGTGTCAAATACGGTATTGATGCTCTCATGATCTTGCGTGCCAAACCCCTCATCAATAAAAAAGAAATTCTTGTCCGACTTGTTCAACGACTGAATATTTTCTGCTAAGGCGAGTGCCAGGCAGAGCGATGCTTGAAAGCTTTGTCCGCCAGACAATGTTTTCACCGATCGCCGATGTCCGTTATTTAGATTATCAATCACTTCAAAGTCGTTACTGTCGCTGACGCTGAGGCTGAGTTGGTTTTTAGTCAACCGATGGAACCGCTGGTTAGCAATCTCACACAAGCGCTGCATGTGTATTGTAGAGATGTAATTTACAAATCCATTACCTCGAAACAGATTATCCATTACTTTGAGGTGATCAGCACGTTTGCTTAATTTCTCCAATTGCTCATTTAACTTTTCTTTTTTCGCGAATTCCACCGTGAGGTGCCCTAATTCCTTTTCAAACCCTCCAAATGCAGATAATTCTTCTTCATAGGCCGCATGACTTGTCGTATAGCGATCGCGTATTGCTATGAATTTTTCCGGCGTATAGTCATCATCTTGCGTACGTATCGTCAGGTTTTCCACTTGGCGCTGTAAAACTTGCTGCTGTATATCGAACTCCTGAATCTCGCTACGTAACTGAGGTACTGGCAAATCCTTGTCTAAAATTTGCTGTACCTGCACTAAATCTTCGTATTGGTTGCTGGAAAGCAATTGTGCGATCTCTGATCGACTGGCAGCAAGCGTTTCTCTTAGCACGCCAAACTGTTCTTTTGATAACTGGTATTGGCCGGCAACATCAGCAAGGGCAGTTTGCTTTTGATGTAAGCGTTGGGTTAATACCTGGTGATCTTCGATTGTACGTGCGATATTGAGTTCGTTTTGTTGTTTGAGATGGATCAGTTCAGATTCGCTATGACTTTTGTACAACACTTCATCTAGGGTATGAAGCTGATTCGTATATTGTTCAATCAGGCCTTTAGCCACCCCGATTTGCTCGATAATGCTTTGCAATCTTTTTTCAAAACGAGCGACCTCATCTGTTTTCTGAATGGATAAGGAGCGGAGTTGCTTTACTTCAGACTCTAGGTTTTGGATGGTCTCTTCTGTTTTTTTATTTTTTTGCTTTTGCTCCCCGAATAAGGATTTATCTTCCGGAGAATAGAGTGGCCACTTAAAGCTGTTCCTATGGGCTGCCATTTGTCCCTGCAATGCCGCTAGGTCCTTGTTAATCTTTGCTTGTATTTCTTGCTTATTCTGCGCTGTATTGGCTAATCTTGCCAACTCATTAGCGACTTGTTGTAGGTGGGTTTGCTGCTGTTTGAGCACCCGTTTTTGTTCCAATACCTGTGCTAAGTCTGATGTCGCCTGCTCGCTAGACATCGGTTCTGGGTGCTCTAATGCGCCACATAATGGGCAGGGTTCCCCGTTCTGCAAACGATGTGCAAAATCTCCTAAGCGCACTTGTACTTGCAATTGTGTTTCGTGCTCCAATAAATTCAGCACATCTTCCTGTATTTTATCCTCTAGGTTTTTAACTTCTTGCTCCCAAGTTTCAGGACTGTACTTCTTCTCCTCGAACTGCTGTGTGATAGCTGCTAATTCGCTTTGTAAGTGTGTTATCTGTTCTTTAGTAGCGTCGATCTGCGCTTCCAGATTATCCTTCCCTACATACCAGGCCTCTATTTCCATTAGCTCTGATGCTTCAAATCTGTTCGATTTGAGATCATCCAATTTTTGTTCTGTGTTGGTTAAGGATTGTTGGCTGTCTTCCAGCTCTTTTTTCGCTTTTTCTACGAAAGGTTCCCCTTTTTTTAGATTCGCCTGCTCTTGCTGTAAAATCGTTTCATTTTTGCGGATATGAATTAGATTTTGAAGATCGATTTGTTCCTGGCGCATTCGATCGATCTGTTTATAGTTCAGTTCTACTACTCGAAGATTTTCCTGCAGGACGTCGATTTCCTCCGAGAGCACTTTTCGTTGTCCGTGAAGCTGCTCTACTCGCAGGCCAACAGCATCCTTTTCTCTTTCCATACGTTGCCTTGAAGCAATAGGATCACGAAATAATTGCACCGTTTGCTCATAGATAGCCAGCTCTTTTCGTAACTGATCTATTTTATCCTTTTGTTGCAACAAAGTCTGTAGATCACGGCTTTTGTCTGCAAGCTCTTGATGGCGCTCTGCGGCTTCTTTTAGAATCTGTCTTTGCGTCTGTAGTAAGTCTAGTTCTGTTTTGGACCGAGTAAGCTGTTCCTTTTTCGTGATTAAGTGCTGTTCTTTTTCCTTCAACACTTCCGATGATATGCCTTCATAACCTGATAAGGCTCCTTTTAAATTTTCCAGCTTCTGGTTGTTGGCTGCTTGTAAAGTTGAAACTTTAGGGCCGAGATCATACCGGTTAAGCTGAAAAATCTCTTTGAGCATCTCAGAACGTTCCTTACCCTTTAGTTCTAAGAATTCTTTAAACTGACCTTGCGGAATGATAATCGTGCGTCTAAAATTGGCATAGGAGAGGTTGGTGACTAAAAAACCTTCGGCCGACTCTAGGGGAATCCAACGATCTTGTTCGTATACATACGCACTTCGCTCAATGGTACTGGTATCTTCAAATTTAGTTGGCTTGCGTCGCCATTGGGCTGTAAATCTAAATTTTTTACCCTCAAAATTCAGAAAGTCAAACACAATTTTGGCCTGTGCAGACTTGAGGTTTAGCATGTTGTAACCGCGTTTGTCGGTTTTGTTCAGCCGTTCGGTATCGCCATACAAGGCAAGACTAATTGCTTCCAAAATAGAAGATTTTCCAGAACCAACCGATCCGAAAATGCCAAATAAACCTCCTTCGGTAAGCGCCGTGAAATCAATTTCTTGCTTTTCCTGGTAGGAGTAAAATCCTTCAACACTTAAATATATAGGTAACATGTAAACAATTTTGGGTATTATTATTCTGTACGCTGTGTGTCCGATTCGCCATTTATTTCCTGGAATAATGACAGTAATTCCTCATTAGGTTGCTGACCGTAGCGGCTTTGGAAATAATCGACAAAAAGCGATTTTACGTCTTTTTCCAGATCGGCAACGGGTTTGTCTATAGCCAGTGTGGTCGTGTGATTTTGCACAACAGGGATGATATGGATAATGCCATCGTGTGCTTCCTGCAAACTTTTTAACGCGGCGGAAGTCATGAAGGTATCGCTTACCATTGTTAACTCCACTAACGTATTGGGGTTGTTTTGTAACCAATCTACCGCGACATCAATATCCTCAAAACGTTTCCGTACCAGTGACCTGCCGCCGTGCAGCTTGTGAGTAGTGTACTGGGCGGCAATATCGGGCGCCAGATCAACTAGCATAATTTTCTTTTCTTGCCCAGCTTCTGAAAATGAGTAGGCGAGAGGACTGCCCGAATAAACGATCGGCGATGCGGTTGTGCCGAGTTGGTGATGGCGATGCAAGTGTCCTAGCGCAGTATATTGTATCTGTGGTGGTATCGCATCGGTATAGATTAATGCGGCATTCCCGATTTTAAGTGGCTTTTCACCTTCTGGCTCTTCCAGTATTTCACCACCGCGTTTCATCATGTATAAATGTGTCACCAACAGATTAACGCCGTGAGGGTCACAATAGGTTTCGGCAAGATGGTGCCAATGAGCCGACAGTGTTTCGTGTAATTTTATATCTCGGTCATCCTCCTCGCCCAGGTATTGTTTTAACCGCAACTCATTAGCGTATGGTGTGGCGATAATGCGCAATGGATAATTGAAACGGGGAAGCATCAATTCCATAAAGCCTTTGTCGGTATGCGTGATGCTAAACCCTGCGGAGGTGGCCGATGCATTCAATTGTGCATTGGCATAGCCTACAAACAGAATCCCACAAGCGCGTGCGAGAGGATCTGGTGCGTCGATTCGATCAGCAGAGTCATGGTTGCCAGCAATCGCAATCACCGGTCTTTTGCCATGGTTTGTCAGGCGTTTTAGCGTCACGTATAGTAGTTCTATGGCGTCTACCGGCGGGCTGAATGTGTCAAATAAATCACCCGCGACTATAACAGCATCTACATCCTCGCGATCTGCTATTTCACAGATTTCATTTAAAATATCCTGCTGCTCTTGTATCCGGGAAAAGAAATCTAATCGTTTGCCCAAATGCCAATCTGCTGTGTGTAATATGCGCATTATTAAAGTTCCTTTCCGTGTGAGGTGTTAAAATTAATGATTTTATTTTTGTCGGGCTATTTTTGCTATCTTCGAATCGTTATTATTCCTTAACGGTCACTATTTATGCGTTTTATCTATTTTTTGGTGTTGTACATCGCCACCATATCCATGGCACATGCTCAGCTGCAAGCTGTGCGTAAAAAAAGTAGTTACTCTTATTGGGTAAACACACCTTCTTCAAGCGACGTTAAGCCCGATAAACTACCGATTTTAGTGTTTTTACATGGCAGGAGTTTGTCAGGTTCTGATATTAATCGGGTTAAACGTTATGGTGTGTTGCGAGCGATGGAAAAGGGGCGCTCGATCGATGCCATCGTCGTAGCACCACAAACATCCAATGGATGGGATGCCGACAAAGTGATGCACTTGGTCGATGAAGTACTGGAGAACTATGGTGGAGATCGCAATCGGGTGTACGTTTGCGGTATGAGTATGGGTGCTTATGGCACGATGGATGTAGCGGGTAAATATCCAGACAGGATAGCTGCCGCGGTAGCTATCTGCGGTGGAGGCACACCCGGTCTTGCCTGCGGACTTACCCAAGTACCGTTGTGGATTCAGCATGGTAATAGCGATCGTATCGTACCACTTTCTGAATCTCAAAAAATTTATAACGCCATTAAGAAATGTAATCCAGAAGCGGATGCTACGCTTACGGTGGTACCCGGAGGTACGCATGGCAGCGTGGAAAATCTTTTCCACCAAGATGCTATCTATGACTGGATGTTTGGCTACAGCTTGTAAGCCATTTGTCTAAGCCGTTTCCGGGTTTTCCAAAAGATCGGTTACACAACCCAGCACTTCATGCTCGCTTGCCCCATTTTCCAACATGCTGAACGCGATATATGCGGCATAAATTTCACTATTGAAGACCTCATGTTTATCTTCTAGTACTTTATCCAATGCGTCCTCACGGACTTTCACGCCGATATGCTCCAGCTCGTTGTGCAAGTTGGTAGATATGCTAATGTGATCTTCTCCACAAGCAAAGCCTAATATAATATGTAGCACCAATTTATCATAGACCTCTGGATCTATGCCGCTCAATTTATTGACATACAAAGTGTTGTCAAATCTCTTCTTAGCGCTGCATACAATCTTGTCCCAGATGAGGAACTCTGTTCTTGTCTGCATAATGATAGGTTTATGTTACTGTAAAATTAGTAAAATATTCCAGATCAGCACTATAAAGACCTACTTTTTGTCGCTATTCGTTTTCTAGCTCTTTCTTGTAGGACTTGATGTTGTCTGCTATCTTTTCTGGCAATTCTGGGTATTTTATGTCCTTGCGTTTTGCTAGTACTTCTAGTAAAATCTTAGCAACTACATAACGGGCCACCCATTTGCTATCTGCCGGAACAATATACCAAGGTGCACTAGTCTTACTCGTATTACGTATTGCTTCTTCATAATAATGCATGTATTCGTCCCATTTCTTGCGCTCGGAAAGGTCGCTCGGAGAAAACTTCCAATTTTTGTCTTCATTGTTCAAGCGTCTCAAGATGCGACTCTTCTGCTCATCTTTGCTGATATGGAGGAAGTATTTGAGAATGATGGTGCCATTTTGAACCAGATGCTGTTCGAAGTTATTAATCTGTTCGAAACGCTTCTCCCAAAAGTCGTTTGGTAAGTTGTCGGTATCTGCAATATCGGGCAGGTGCTCCTCTTCCAAATTGTGTGGATGTACCCGAGATACTAATACATTCTCGTAATGTGTGCGGTTAAATACGCTGAATTTTCCGCGTGCTGGCAGTGCTATGTAGTGCCTCCACAAATAATCGTGCTGGTATTCTTTGGAGGTGGGCACTTTGAAACTATGAACGACTACGCCACGCGCATTAAATTTCTCGAAAACTCTTCTTATCAAAGAATCTTTGCCAGATGTGTCCATTCCTTGGATACAGATCAAAACACTGTATTTGTCATGTGCATACATCACATCCTGTAAATGAGCCAGTTCTTTTCTAATTTTCTTTAAGCGAGACTTTGCTTCTTTCTTTTTGATTTTTGGTTCTATTTTGGTAGGAAACTCGGAGACCAAAAAATCACTTCCTGCTTGAAATTTGTTATAGTATAAACTCATATATTTTCGAATAAGGCTTTTTATAATAATAATTAACAGCGCGGTTCAGTAAAGGTTTGATCCTATTGTAATCTCAATTTATCAACTTAATTATCATTGATTCTAATGATAAATTTAATTATCACTAATATTGATGATAAATTTAATTATCACTGATATTGATGATATTTTTGTTACGATAATTCGTTATATTTGATTTCAATACAACATGGATATGAAATATGCAGTACTTACTGGAGATATTGTAAACTCGAGAATGGCGGATGCGCAATTATGGGGTGAACAACTTCGAGTAGTATTATCTGCTTATGCAGATAACTACGATATATATCGTGGGGATAGTTTTCAGGCGATATTGCCTCTTGAGAAGGCTTTTATATGCACCATCGTATTGATGGCAAGGTTGCAAACTATACCTGGTATACGGGTGCGTATCGGGTTGGGGATTGGTGAGGTAGATCAGCCATCGAATACCGTAAAAGAGTCAACAGGTAAGGCCTATATTTATTCGGGAGAAGCGTTTGACGATTTGAGAAAAGATCTTTTTAAAATCAAAACTCCTTGGCAGGAAACCGATCGCCTCATTAATCTTGTCATGGGTTTGTGTACGGAAATTATGGGCAGATGGACGGTCAATATGGCGGAATCCTTTGCGGCAGCGATGGAAAATCCAGAAAAAAATCAAGTACAGCTCGCCAAGTTGTTAAAACGTAAACATCAAAGTCAGCTCAGTACCGAGCTCACGAAAGCAGGCTTCGTCAAGATTCAGGAGAGCGTAATATATTGTACACAACAACTTATAAAATGATGTTGACCGTATTACTTCAATTTTTAATAGCGCATGTATTGGGTGACTTTGTATTGCAACCGAAATCTTTAGTAGAGAAGAGGAAGTTGCACATCAAATACTTATTGCTACACGTGGCCGTTCACGCTCTCATGCTCCTGGTGATTTTTTCGCAGAGTCTTAATGCATATTGGCATGGTATCGTATTCATACTGGCTACACACCTAGGGATTGATAGTTTAAAGATTTGGTACGAGCACAAGTGGCCTACAAAACCATTCAGAGCATTTGTCGTTGATCAACTGTTACATTTATTGATGATAGGATTAGTCACAATTTACTACTATCCAGATTATTTTCAGCAGTTAGTACTCTGGTCGCCAGTAAATCTATTGTACATACTAACATTTCTTGTATTAGTTTTTGTAACACCAATCATCATGCGTGTTTTCTTTAGCAAATGGGATCAAGAACAGGCGTTTACTGGGAAGAAGACAGATACGTTGCTGGATGCTGGATTGGTAATCGGAATATTGGAACGTCTGATGGTTGTACTTTTTATTCAATTAAACTTTTTGCCGGGAATCGGATTTCTAATTGCTGCAAAGTCCATTTTCCGCTTCGGAGATTTAACAAATGCGAAAAATACCAAGTTTACAGAGTACATCTTAGTAGGTACATTTTTGAGTTTTACCATCGCATTAGTACTTGGTGTATTGTTGAAGCTTGCTACAGCGAAATTATTGTAACAAGCTATATGTTAAATAAGCATTATTTCTCCTACTAAGCGCTTGCATATAAAATAGTTGGTCTGTTTTTTGTATCTTTCATCATGTAAGTGTCAAAATATACTAATTATGCGCATATCCATCTTATGTTTTCTGTTGCTTCAAGTATGTCTGTGCCATGCACAGAAGGTCGATTTGAATGGTGTAAGGAAGAATTTCAACCAAGGCGTGAAGAACAAAGAACTTTGTGAGAGATACCACGACCAGTTGCAGGAAGGTGCACGTACTCCGATTGAGAAAGGCTATAAGGCTGCCTTTCATATGTTCATGGCCAAACATACATCAAATCCTATCAAGAAGATGAGCTACTTCAAGAACGCGAAAAACATGTTGGAAGACGTGATCGAAGCTAATCCGCAGGAAGTAGAATTACGGTTCATTAGGCTATGCATACAATATTACTCTCCAAAATACCTGGGCTATCATAGCGATGTGGAAAAGGACAAAACCTTTGTCATGAATAATTTGCATAAAATGTCGGATAAGCAAGCTAAGCAATTGATCTTTAATTACCTGGATGGTGCCAACATGTATACAGACAGTGAATTGGCCTTGCTAGGTCGCTAAGAAGTTGTTGTTACAGTATTAAAAATTTAGAAACTTCATCCCAAGCACCCATCCATTCTGACGTTGTGCTCCCTGCATGGCGCGTACATAATCTATTCTGAATAGCCGAAACTTTCCCCATCCCACGTTATCCAATCCTATCGTAAATTCTTTTCCAGATTTCGGAAGTTTGATCTCATAGTTTCCTTCCTCGTTGGATGAGGTGCCGGTGTAGGTGTTTTCGATACTGATCGTGGCGCCGATAACAGGAGCTCCAAATTCATCAACCACTTTTCCTTGTATTTGCGCCGCTAATAGGGAAGGGAGCATGGTGATCAGTAAAAAAGATATTTCATTATTATGGTAATCAGGTCTCTTTAGATGATTAAAGTTAGTGAATATTCGTTCGATAATTTGTTTGTATTTATTGAACGTAATTTTTATCTTTGCCGATCAATAAATACAATTAACAAATTAATTAAATAACAATGTACGCAATAGTAAATATAGCAGGACAGCAATTCAAGGTTGCAAAAGACCAATATCTTTTCGTGCACCGTTTGCAGGGAGATGAAGGCGCTAGTATTGAATTTGACAACATATTGTTAGCAGAAAACGGTGGTAAATTCACTGTAGGTACACCTAGTATTTCAGGTGCTAAAGTTTCAGCTACGATTTTGTCTCATTTGAAAGGTGATAAAGTAATCGTTTTCAAGAAAAAACGTCGTAAAGGCTACAAAAAGAAAAACGGTCACCGTCAAAGTTTCACTAAAATCCAGATCACTGGAATTAGTTTGTAAGAAGAGAAGTCGAACAGGCTTTGATAATAAATTGAATTTTTAATCTGACTTAACGTCATAAATTAAGATAAGAAAATGGCACACAAAAAAGGTGCGGGTAGTTCCAAGAACGGCCGTGAGTCACATAGCAAGAGACTAGGTATTAAAATTTTTGGTGGTCAACAAGCAATTGCTGGTAACATCATCGTACGTCAGCGTGGTACAAAACACAATCCTGATGCTAACGTTGGTATCGGTAAAGACCATACATTGTACGCTTTGACTGCTGGAACAGTTGTTTTCCGTAAAAAAGCGAACGACAAATCATACGTTTCTGTCGTTCCTGCTGCTGAGCAGAACTAAGTATACCTTATTTCATAAAAAAGCCTTTGAACAAAATGTTCAAAGGCTTTTTTTATGAAATATTTAAAAGTCTAGCGGATAATGCGCTTGATCTTATTGGAGCGTTTGATCAGCTTATGTAGCGAATCGTAATCTTCATTCTCTAAATTATGGTAGATCTTTTGCAGCTGTTTAATGTGCTCTTCTAGTACCTCCAGCACATTTTCTCTATTTTGTTTTAAAATAGGAGTCCACATGTCTGGTGAGGATTTGGCTAAACGCACAGTAGATTCAAAACCTGAACCAGCTAATTCAAAGATTCTACCTTGTGATTTCTCTTTTTGCAGCACCGTGAGTGCTAACGCAAAGGAGGTGATATGAGAGATGTGGGAAACATATGCCGTGTGCATATCGTGCTCTTCTGCATTCATAAACACGGATCGCATCTCTAGTTGTTCGCTTATGCTCTCTGCGATATCAAACGCATCCTCATCTGTTTTAAATGCCTCCACATATACCATCACTTTATCTTTAAAGAGATCGGGGATGGCTGCTTCCGGCCCGGAATACTCCGTACCGGCCATAGGATGTGCGGCAATATAGCGGCCGCGATTGGGATGTTCCTCAATGTGTTGTAGGATATTGATCTTGGTAGAACCCATGTCAATCACGACCTGCTGATCCACTTTATCAAGGATAAAAGGTGCCAATTGCATGATCGCATCGACCGGCACAGTTAATACCAATACTTTACATTTGGCAATCGCAGTTTCCAAATCAACCATTTCGTCGACCAGTCCCAGTTGTAGTGCTTTTTTCTGGTTGATTTCACTTTTATCAACGCCATAAATACGGGTCGCAAAATGAGTTTCCCGAAGTCTCATTGCCATCGATCCACCAATTAATCCGACCCCGACTATAGCAATATTCATCGTATTCTCCATGTGGGTGATTGGTTAACTATTTGTCGTTAATGTTTGAATTCTTCCGATGGCCTGGTCAAAGGTTTCGACTGTGGCACACAAGCTGATTCGAATATATTGAGATCCTGCTTCACCAAATATACCTCCTGGAGTAATAAATACGTTAGCATCGTATAATACCTTATCTGTTAAGGCATAAGCATCTTTAATTTCATCTGGAACTTTAGCCCAGACAAAGAGCCCTACCTGATCTTTCTGATAGCTACAGCCTAGCAAATCCATGATGGAAAATACCTTTTCTCTACGTTCTCGGTAGGTAGTGTTCAGTTCGTCATACCAAGATTGATCCAACGATAATGCCACGGCTGCCGCTGCTTGCAACGGGAAAAACATGCCTGAATCCATATTAGATTTAAAGCGTAATATCTCATCTATCCGATCAGGATGTGCCACGAGCATACCCAGACGCCACCCGGCCATGTTAGCCGATTTGCTCAGTGAATTGAGCTCGATCGCTACGTCCTTGGCGCCCTCCACAGCCATTATGCTCATCGGTTCTTCGTTGAGGATGAAGCTATAGGGGTTATCGTGGCAGATCAGAATATGGTGTTTTTTGCCAAAGGCAATAATGGCTTCAAAAAAAGCTTTGGTGGCTCTTGCTCCAGTGGGCATGTGCGGATAATTGATCCACATCATCTTCACATCTTGCAAACCATTTTTTTCCAATGCCTGCAAATCAGGTAGCCAGTTGTTGGACTCCGATAGTGTATACGGTATGGCAGTCGCTTCGCTCAGACGCACTGCTGAGGCATAGGTAGGATATCCAGGATTAGGAATTAATACCTTGTCTCCAGCTTGTAAGTAGGTCATGCAGATATGCATAATACCCTCTTTAGAACCCATTAAAGGTAGTACCTCGGTAGCAGCATCTACATTTACTTGATAATAGCGTTGATACCAATCGGCAATAGCTTGCCGCAAAAGCACACTGCCTTTATAACTTTGATAACCATGCGTCGTATCAAGAGCCGCTTGTTTTACCAATTCTTCTACGACACTTGGATGAGGCGGCAGGTCTGGACTTCCTATGGCTAGGTTAATGATTTTTTTGCCCGCCTTATTCAACGATTCTATTTCCCGGAGTTTTTTCGAAAAGTAGTATTCTTCCGTCTGTTCTAGGCGTTTTGCTACGGCTATCTGCATTTGTATATGGTGATAATGTCCTTTAAAATTTAGCTTGAAGCACGAATGTATTAATTTTTTACGTCAATCTAATGGTCACTTTGGAATTGCCTATGTAGAAGATTTAGTGCTTGTTTGACTATTTATCTAAATTGGTTAAATATCAAAATAATGACACAATATTGATGCTATTGGTACAATCCCAATGCAGTAGGTCAAATTTTGCTACATTTGTACAATTAAAATACTGGATGAAGACATATTTTAGACTTTTATCATTTGCTAACCCCATTGCAAAATATGCTATACCGTACATAATCTGTACTCTAGTTACGGTAATATTTGGCACCTTAAATTTAGCATTATTAGCGCCACTGCTGCAGGTACTATTCAAAGGTACTGGCGACGAAGGAATGACAGCATCTGGTGTGATAGATCGACCATCAGAATTAAGCGATATTGGCGGTTGGTTTACTTATTATGCTGATCGGTTATATTATGATATTGGGCCGTATGAAGCATTGAAATACGTCTGTATTGTGATTGTTATATCGGTTTTGATTAGTAATATTTTCCGTTATTTCTCACAGCGTATTATGGAGAATCTACGTATCCATACCTTATTGAATCTTCGTCGTGCTGTATTTGATAATGTGATGGGCTTGCACTTAGGCTATTTTACCAATCAACGTAAAGGAGATGTTATTTCTAAGATTGCTTCGGATGTACAAGTGGTTCAGTTTTCGGTAACGGGCACATTGCAGGTTGCTTTTAAAGAGCCATTGCAACTCATTGCGTATATGATTATGCTATTTGTGTTTTCGGTGAAGCTGACTTTGTTTTCCCTGTTGGTGATTCCGGTATCCGCATTTTTTATTTCCCGAATTGTGAAGACTTTGAAATCGCAGGCTACAGAGGCACAGCAATCGTACGCTAATATGATTACTTATTTGGATGAAGCGCTATCTGGGGTGAAGATTATTAAATCCTTCAATGCGAATTTCTTTGTAAAAGACCGTTTTAACAAAGAGAACCATCGTTATGCAAATATTATGCGTAGAATGGTGCGCCGTCAGCAGATGGGATCTCCAGTATCAGAATTGCTTGGCGTGGTCATGGTAGCCGTGATTCTGGTATATGGCGGCCACCTGGTATTAAGTGGCACAGGAGAATTGGGAGCGTCCGAATTCATCGCCTATATTGCTATATTTTCTCAAGTCATGCGGCCAGCCAAAGCGCTTACCGATGCATTTAGTAATGTACACAATGGTATTGCTGCCGGCGAACGTGTTTTGGCGCTGATCGATGAGAAAAATGAAGTGAAAGACGCCACTAATGCAAAATCTGTAACAGACTTTACACAGGGGATTTCTTTCGAGCATGTTCATTTTGCGTATGGCGAACATGAAGTGTTGCGCGATATTAATTTGGATATTCCTAAAGGTGGAACTATTGCCTTAGTAGGGCCATCTGGTGGCGGAAAATCGACCTTAGTAGATCTTATTCCTAGATTTATGGACGTAACTAGTGGCTCCATTCGCTTTGACGGCATAGATTTACGTGACTTGAAGCAGGAAGACCTACGGTCCATGATTGGGGTAGTTAATCAGGAATCTGTATTATTTAATGATACGATCTATAATAACATTGCCTTTGCTAATACGAATGCGACTCCTGAACAAGTTGAGGCAGCTGCACGCATTGCGAACGCACACGAATTTATCTTGAAAACCGAAGACGGATACCATACCAATATCGGAGATCGAGGTGCTAAATTGTCTGGAGGCCAGCGTCAGCGTATCTGCATTGCTAGAGCAGTACTGAAGAATCCGCCGATTATGTTGCTGGATGAAGCTACCTCAGCTTTAGATACCGAATCTGAAAAATTAGTACAAGACGCCCTGTATGCCCTGATGAAGAACCGTACAACCGTTGTTATTGCGCATAGACTCAGTACCATACACAATGCGGATAAAATCATTGTGTTGGAAGGGGGCAGTATTCGTGAAGTAGGAACACATCAGGAGCTAATTGCGCACAATGGATTGTATAATCGCTTGATTGAAATGCAGCAGTTTTCGAGCTAATTGCTGATATGAAGAAGATCTGGAACATTGGATGGAAAGTAGTACTGGGTATTTTTTTCCTGTTGATATTATTTATCTTTTGGATGTCGCCACGCCTGGGTGGTTTGATTGCGATGGGAAAAGATCAAGTAGATACCACGATCTATCCGCTTAGATTTGACTATGATAAGTCAGCAAACATCAAGCTTGCTTATCGTGATTTATCCCAGGAAGCAGATTATGTTTATCTCCGCGAGACCTATAAGTTGGATAGTATTGTTCAGCATTGTCACACCGAATTTGAACAGATTGCAGCCATTCAAAGTTGGGTGCAAAGCCGATGGGTGCACGATGGCGAAAATGTACCGGAATACCAGGATGCTGTTTATATCCTACGGGAGGCAGAAAAAGGTCGTCGATTTCGTTGCGTAGAATATGCAACGGTAGCGCAACAGTGCTTAGCTTCACTAGGGTTCCGCACGCGTCAACTTAGCCTCATGATCCGTGATATTGCCGAGGTGAAATGGGGCGGTGGCCATGTCGTCAACGAGGTGTATATGACTGATCTGCAAAAATGGGTTTTTATTGACCCGCAGTATGATGCTATCATCATACACAAAGGGGTACCCATGAATGCCATTGAGCTACAAGCCTGTCTGGTTAATGGAGATGATTTTGAATTACTTAATCCTAATAGCCTAATTAGCAAAGAAGACTATAAAAGCTGGATCGCTCCCTATTTGTATTATTTCACCGTATCGCTTCAGAAAGGACCTACGACAGTATGGGATAGGATAGTAGGCAATAAGCGACAATTAACATTGTATCCAATCGATGCTGAGCAACCCGCTTATTTTCAAAAAATGATACGTCTGAATACGGCGATTTACACGCACGCTATTCAAGAATTCTATCCTCGCGTAAAACAATAAGCTAAAAAACCACCTTAGGTAGATTATGACGCAGTTGTTGCATGGCTAATAAGCTGTTGGCACAACTATTTTAGGGGATTTTTGATACATTTGTATCTGTTAGATATTTAGGAGAGTGGCATGGATGCACAGCAGAAACTAGATTTTTTGATCAATAACCCGAGCTTAGATACGCAGCTCAAAACGATTGCCATAAAGGTACGTGATGGAGAGCGTATCAGCTTTGACGAAGGGGTGTACTTGTATGAACATGCCGAGCTGTCTTACTTAGGTGTATTGGCCAATCATATTCGTGAAGAACGACATGGTGATACCACCTATTTTAATAGAAACTTTCACATAGAGCCCACCAACGTATGCGTGTACGACTGTAAGTTTTGTTCGTATTCCCGAATGATTAAGCAGCGCGAAGAAGGATGGGAGATGGATGTGGATGGCATGCTAGAGGTGGTGAAACGTTACGACGGCGAGCCTGTAACTGAAGTTCATATCACCGGAGGCGTGGTGCCGAAGCAGAATCTGGCATTTTATGCCGAGTTCTTTCAGCGTTGCAAAGCACATCGCCCGGAATTACACATCAAGGCGCTTACACCGGTCGAATACTATTATATTTTCAAAAAGGCAAAGCTATCGCATTATGATGGCATGAAATATTTGAAAGAAGCAGGTTTAGACTCGATGCCCGGCGGAGGTGCAGAGATTTTCCATCCAGAGATTCGGGAGCAGATTGCGCATGATAAATGTACTGCAGAGCAGTGGCTAGACATTCATGAGCAAGCGCATAAGTTGGGCATGCACACTAATGCAACGATGCTTTACGGGCATATCGAAAAATACTGGCATCGTGTGGATCACATGGAGCGTTTACGTCAGTTGCAGGATCGTACGCAAGGCTTCCAAACCTTTATACCACTCAAATTTCGGAATAAGGACAATCAGATGGAAGATGTTCCAGAGGTATCGGTGATCGAAGATTTACGTAACTATGCGATTTCCAGAATCTATCTGGATAATTTTGCACACATCAAGGCCTACTGGGCTATGATATCCAGAGATACCGCGCAAATGTCTCTTAGCTTTGGTGTGGATGATATTGATGGCACATTGGATGATACGACCAAAATCTATAGTATGGCTGGTGCAGAAGAGCAAACACCAGCGATGTCTACGCAAGAATTGGTAGAACTTATTCGTCATGTTGGTCGCCACCCTATAGAGCGTGATACCGTATACAATGTGGTTACAGACTATAAAGACGTCACGTTTGACCAAGAGCCTAAGAAAAACTATTACGCATTACCTGTAGTAAATTAAGTAATAAAAATTTTCATTGTAGAATAAAAAAATATATTTAAAGATTTATCGCTGGCAGATTTGATTTGACGCTCCATACACTGATGTCTTTTTTCGGTATTGTAAAATTCGACTAACCTATCAACTATCTTCATGATGGATTGATTCAACAAGGATTGCATAGTACTGACTTCTTTAAAGGCTTCTAAGACTACTTTGGTCTTGAAAACCGGACTGAATTTTCTATGCTCTTTTTTCATTTTCAACTGTTAAATTATTGAATTTAATCAGCTGTCGAATATTTCGGGAATATTATAAAGGATCTAGCTACCTAATTCCAATTGATTCCTTACTAAGTTGTAGTATTCATTTTTCAATGCTACCAATTCCTGATGGTTGCCTTGCTCCACAATTTCACCGTGTTTCAGTACAATGATCTTGTTTGCGTTTTTCACCGTAGAAAGACGGTGAGCAATAATTAAAACAGTTTTGCCCTTAAAGAAAGACTGAAGATTATCGTGAATTATTTTTTCATTTTCGGCATCCAAGGCAGAGGTAGCTTCATCAAAGAATATGTAATGTGGATTCTTGTAAACCGAACGTGCAATTAGGATACGCTGTTTCTGACCTCCCGATATGCCGTTTCCAGCAGCTCCAATCTTTGTATTGTACCCTAATGGCAGGCTTTCTATAAAAGATTCTATGTTCGCCACTTTAACGGCATGATCTAATCTCTTTCTGTCGATATTTTCGTCACCAGTAGCGATGTTCCGCTCTATTGTATCAGAGAAGATATAACCGTCCTGCATAACCACACCGCAGTTTTCGCGAATGCTTTTTGGTGATAAGTAAAGTACATTATCTCCATTATAATATATTGACCCATTTGTAGGATCATAGAATCTTAAAAGAAGTTTCATCAGGGTAGTTTTACCGCTGCCACTTGCTCCTACAACGGCGGTGACTTTACCTTCAGGAATGGAAATCTTTAAATCGTTTAGAACAAAAGGAGATTTTGGTCCTTCATACTGAAAAGAAACACTCTCTAACGTAATGCCTTTCATCGTTCCATTTGAAAGATGATTAGATTTAATATTTAAAAGCTTTAATTCTCCATGTTCTTCTTTTTTATGATTTTCTACTTCATTTAACCTTGATAGGCTAAGTTTGGCATCTTGTAATGATTTTAAAAATGATACTAATTGATTGACCGGGCTATTCATTTGCCCGATGATATAAGAAATACTTAACAAACTCCCTAAAGACATGTAATCAGTTACTACAAAATAAGCAGCAAGGAAGGTCACTAATATGTTTTTCGTTTGATTAATGAAATCAAAACCCGTTAATTGGATTTGGTTTATCCTTAAAACTCTTATGTTGGTTTTAAAGAGTTTTTGTTGAATTTCTTCCCATTCTTTTCTCTTCAATTCTTCATATTGGTTTAACTTCATTTCTGTTACTCCATTTATTATCTCATAAATGGCTTCTTTATCCTGGCTACGTTGGTGAAATCTAAAATAGTCTATAATCTCTCTTTTCTTTAGCCAATACATAGACCATATTATGGATAGCGTCGTTAATATTGAATACACTAATAGAATTCTATAATCATAATACCAAAGAACTCCAAAGAATACTGAAAATGAAATAAATGACAGAAGAGTTAATATACTTTGGGATGTTAAAAACTGTTCAATTCTTTCATGATCTTGAATACGTTGATTAAAATCTCCCATCATTTTCGTATCAAAGAATTTAATTGGAAGTTTTAATAGCTTGTTTAAAAAGTCTGAAATTATTTTTATATTGATTTTAGTGCCTATTTTAAGAACGATCCAATTTCTAAAGATATCAAAGATTATAGTTCCGGTAAAAAATAAAAGTTGGGCTAGTAAAATTAGACCTATTAGGTTTACGTCTTTTTTATTGACGCCATCATCAATAAGCTTTTGAGTTAAAAGTGGAAATACAAGGGTCGTTGCCGCACCTAATAACAAAAAGAAGAAAAGTTTTAATAGTTCTTTTTTATAAGGAATTATATGAGAAGTCATCGATTTGAGCGAAATCTTATCTTCTGCTATGAATGTGGAATCGAAGAATTTCTCTTTAGGATCTAATAGTAAAGCAACACCTTCATTATTATTGGATAACCAAGATTGTTTGAATTTCTCTTCATCAACTGAAAGAAATCCATAACTCGGATCAGCAATTTTAAAGATTTTATTTTTCGAAATGAATCTTGTGCCTACAGAACGCAATACAACAAAATGGTTCTGATTCCAATGTAGAATACAAGGCAACTGAATATCTTCGATATCTTCAATACCTAATTGAACTCCTGTTGTTTCAAATCCTAATTCGTTAGAAGCTTCATACAAACCAAGTAAAGAAACTCCATCTCTAGTCAGGAAGGCTTTATCTCTTATAAATTGTAAATCAATGTGTTTGCCGTAGTGGGAAGCAATCATTGACAGGCAGGCTGGACCACAATCCATTTGGTCATGCTGAGGAATAAACTTCATATTCAATTTTTGATTCCGATTAAAGTTATTTCATTCAAATTTGGAAGAGATTCATCATTTTCTAGCATAAGAGTTATTCCAATTCCTCCAATACCCCAAAAAAATGAGTATTTCGCTGAAGAATGAATCTTTTTGTCTTCCTCATAATCAAATATAAATCCGGCTAATTTTAATTTTTCCTTATTTCTATATTGTAATATCTGTTTATACCAATAATGGGAAGCATTATCAAAAATAGAATCTCCTGAAGCTTCAAATAAATCCTTAAATATTTGGTTTAAGCCAGCTGCACCATATAATATACTTGCGTCCTGCGTTTGGTTCTTATTTATTTTTCGCGATGAGCATGTATGCAACATCGTGTTCACCTCTTCACTCAAATCAACTAAATCAAAAGCCCGGGTAGCGTTATATATCCCTAAAAGGATACCCAGATCACCATAGCACATCGAAAATTGTGTTTCCGCAAACGGCTCAATAGCAGGAAATTTATAAGGGAAATATCCATTTGTTAAATTTCTTTTCCTATTCATCAGAAAACGTATTGATTTTCTTACAACAGATTCTATTTCCTCTGATTTCTCATTATGGATTTTAAAAAGGAAGATTTTCGTTAAGAAATTAATGATCATTGCTGAACCATGGGATAATCCTAAATAAACTTGATTGCAATAAGTAGGAGATCTCCAGTATATTTCCACTTTATTATGATGAATTGCACTATTCAATATTGAATCTACAATTTCCTTTAAAATTTGTATTGAGTGCTGATCGTTGTTATTGTAGTAATATTGATTTAAAAAATAGAAACCAGAAGACAAGCACCCGCTGAAATAGTCATAATCAGTTCTATTTATTGCTTGTCTAGTGGATTCATAAAGTACTTCATTGAGCATAGAATAATATTCAGAAAAATCGTATTCCAATTCAAATCTGTTTTGAATAAATAAAAGTCCTTTCCCAAAACTGGATAACGATTGTGATACAGAATCCCCTTTATACTTCGGTATATATTCATTTTTCTTTGAAGTTTCTGATAGTATTGTTATAGACTCTTCAATCAACAATTCTCCTCTTTTAACGAATGACTGATTATTGTAATATTTCTGGCAATAGAAATAGTAAAGTGCAGCTCCCATCTTACCATACTCAATTGAAGCATCATTAAAAACACTGTTATTTCTTTCAATTTCTAATCTTATATCGTCAACAATAATGTCAATTTCAGCTTTCTTTATCATTTCTTTTCAATATTGAGTTATATGTTTTTGAAAGCAAATAATATATAACGAATTCGTGCATTCTTGCTTTTGTCAGGAATATTCTATTCATATTCATATGTACATAATCGTGCAAAAGTTTTATGTACTCGTTTTCAGAATGAATATTGCTTTTTATAGTATTAGCTATATTTTTAATTCGCTCTGATCTCTTCGCAAAGGGAGGTACATACTCCTCGATATCAGTATAATCATTTCGAAATAGTATTTTTTCTACGAAATCTTTATTTTCTCTATATTTTTTATCTATTGATTTTTTAAACTTTTGGACATATTCATGATTGGATTGGTCAACATGCTCAGCCATAAAATTCTGATAGAGATCATTAAAAAGATTTACTCTTATATCTGTGGGAACTTCAAAATCCCGCATAAAGAAGTGAATGGAAAGAATAGCCACCTTCCATCTTGTATTCTCATCAGTATCTCTTATTTTCAAAAATTCCATAATAGCAATACTATCATGATGGAATAATTCTTCAGAATGCTCTATGTTCTTCCATCCATATCTTTCAATTTCCCTTTTGTAAGTATCAATTTGAACAACAAAGCTTAACTCATCTCCACTAAAATCTTTAAGAAGCCTATTCAGGTTATCAAAATCTAAATCCCTCAATTTTTCCTTTATCCGAAATCTGATATGATATTCAGGATCTTGATATCTTATAAAGAACCAAGGTGCTTCGGTATCGTTTGTTGAAATGCTTTTAACAAATTCGCCAATAACATCTTTGACGATAGTATCGCCAAATTTATGACTACAATAGATTTTGTAGAAGCTCCAATCATCACCAGGAAAGAATATTCGCTTAACAGATGAGTCACATTCTTCTAAATTATTATTTACTTCAATATTTTCGATGTCACTTGTATACGGAAAGATAAATTCAGAAGAGAAAAATTCATTCTTCGAATTCTGCAATTGCAATGTTTCAAAGAATTCATAAATGAAAATATTTTCTTTTTTTATTTGCTTCAATAGTATGTTTAGACATATTTCATTACTGATATCTAGTAGAAGGACATTATCTCGCTCTTTAATTGTACATAAACGGGGTATGCATAAATCTTTTAAGAGCTTTAATAATTTATTGATATTTAAGCTTTTATCCTGGTCAATTCTCCAGCGAGCTTCTGATAAAATTAGTTCTTTATATTCCACGCGTGGCAAATAGGCGTTTTTTTCGAGGATACCCCAATCCCATTTAAATCCTAAGTCAACGCCATAAAATTGAAAATCTCCTAAGAATTTCACCACAGGAAGTTGATTCTCACTATAATTATATGCGTTTGTAAATCTTGGCTTAATTTCCTTATTTAATTTCTTTGATCTTAAAATTAGTTTTCCATTTTCTATTCTAACCCATAAATCATTGATATGAATAATGTTAGAATCACTTCCTTTACTTTCAGAGGCGTATGGTAATTCGAAATTGTAGAAATTAGGTCTTAATAATACGTTCCCTAATCTATCTTCTCTATGATGTATCAATTCAACATATATAAGATCTTCTTTATCTCCTTCTGTGATTTTTTTTACATTTTTATTTAGTTCATCATCATGATAGGCAAATCTTGATAATACAATATTTGCAAATGGGGTTGATATAGGAGAATTTGCATAAAATTTAAAATTTCCAGAATCAAGATCATTTAGTGAATCACAAATAAATGATCCAAATATGTGATGATTATATCCAAATGATAGTTCATCGGGGTTACTGTCAGTTATTTTCTTTACATCATTTTCTGTGATAGTTATCGCTTTAAAATCAGTGTAAGAAAAACAATTAATATACTTATCAAGCACTAATTGAAGTAAAGGAGAAATATTACTTGTATTCTCTCTGTTTTTGAATGTAAAATATATACCATCAAGAAGAGGGGTTTCTTCAAGGTTTCCACTAACTTGAAAATCATAACCTACTCCAAAATCAGGGTCGAGAGCCTTGACGAGAGGTATTTCCATATTTTCAAATTTGGAATAAAATTTATTTGTGAAGTTGTCGAGCCTGTAATTAGTTGTTCTTTTTACTAAAGGAATTAGTTCTTCTGCTCGTTTTGAAAGCAGGGATGTTACTTTATTACTTATCGTAGACTCATCTAAAAAAATCTGTGAATCGATTTGTAACATTTGATTTTTTAAATCAATAATTGTGGATAATTTTTTGGTTAAATTATCAATATTTGTGACCGTCTCTTCCAAAAAAAAGGAAGTTCTATTAATTTTATATTTAACCGATGTCACTTCATCGAGTATATTAGTAGGTATGGTATATTTTTCCAAATACTTTTTTAATTCTTCTATCGGATCCATAGTACTCGTCATAAAGGGAGGCAATTTATCTACTAAAATATTGACATCGATTAGAGAAACTATGTAATCTTCTATTTCATCAACTTCTGATGATAGTATGTGATCGGTTAGAAATTTCCTGATATCATCTAAGAGAACACCGTTCTTAGATAAATCTAATATGGACTCCAAGAAGAAGTCCTTATCTATCTCAGAAATTTCGTAATTATAGCTACTATCCCAACAGATATACCTGATATAATCACCAAAATCGTAGATGGTATTATTTGAATAATATGGTATATTATTCAACTGTTCTTTATTAATTATATAATCTTTTATTTTCTTAAGGAAAAATACATCTGCTCTTACTTTCGGATTAATGTGAAAATTATTTAATGACAGGTTAGATTCTTTGTTGTGAATTGTACCAGTTCCAAATCCTGCAAACAAACCATAAGGGGTGCATCTCGCAGTCATGCGTGAATAATATTTATATAAACTGATTAGGATTTTGTCAGATGCATCATAGTCTTTGTCTTCTTTTAGCCATCGAAGTGTAATGTGATAGAACTCATTAGAAGCAAAGAACAAGGCATTTAAAAATTTTCTATCTGAAAAGAGATATTTTACTGACTTCAAATCATTGTTGATCATAGCATCATTCAAAGAATCTAGATTCTTAAATGGCAAAGCGGGTATCCGAGTAATAAAAAAATCTGTAGGGTTGAAGTGCTTCATTTTATAACAATGTGAGACTTTTGAGGATGTCTAACTTTCGAAAGAGGATTTAACCAGTTCGTTAGCCTTCCATTTTTTTAAAACCTTCCCAATCAAAATATAAATTGGGAAGGTCGTTCATTTCTGGATATTTAAAAATTATCCGTTAGTAGCGCCAGTAGTCGCTGTAGTTGTGCAATTGTTTGTTGTGGCTGTAAATCCACAATCTCCATCCTCAACTAAATTTAAGGATTTGTTACCACCTTTTACAGTACTTAACTGTGCTTCGTTTAATTTTGCAATCGATCTCTTATTTAATTGCAATTTGCTGAATTTTTTGTCCATGACATTAAAAAATTAAAAGATTATCTCTACTCTATTAAGGATTTTCGAGTTCCTCCTATACGCGCGTAATATTTTCTATTTGATGTTAGTTTGCTCTGGACTTCTCATCAAATTTCACATTCTTGTTTACTCCTTTTACTCTATTATTTCCAAAAATATACGACATGCTAAAGGTGAACCTTCTTTGATCCATATAATTATAAAATTCAGATCGATACCCTGCGTTATAAGAGTAGCCTTCACTTTTTAAAGTTTTGAAAGCATCACTTAAGACAGCACTAACATTCACCTTTTTATCAAGAAATGATGCTTTTATTCCAGGAGAAAAATTTAATTGTTCTTGGATTATTACATTAGCATACACATATGGTAGGTCATGAGTTAAATTCAGTAAAAGAAACCATGTCTTATTTTGATTCAAGGAAATAGTATTGTAAACCGAGTATGCCATTGAGTAAACCTCTAAACCTTCTGCCTCAGGTATTGTAGGAGTTGTCTTCGTGAAAGTTCCATTAGTATTCAATGATAAATCCCATATCTTAAAGAAAGTTTCATAATAGTTCAGTCTCAGCCCGATGGTATTTTCATTAAAACTATTTTCCATGACATTGCTATATATGCCGTCTTCAAGTCTTGCTATATTTGATATACCGTCACGATTATATTGATTGTATAATCCTGCCGTTAGTTTTCCTAAGAAAGTGTATGATAATTCTACATTATCATTAAAGGAAGGCATCAATACTGGATTACCCGCATAATACATATATGGATTAATATACCACCTGAAAGGGTTGAGGGATTGAAAGTCGGGTCGGTTGATACGCTTGGAGTAATTTAACGAGAAAGCATGATTGTCATTGGGTTTAAAACTGACATATGCAGAAGGAAATAATTTTCCATAGTTATCAATGACAATACTTTCATCATTTCCTGGAGTTTGCCCATCCAAAGAAGTATATTCATATCTTAATCCAGCTTTTGCAGACCAGATTCCATTAAAGTCTTTATGCATACTAATATAGGCAGCATAATTATGTTCTTCGTAATTGAACACATTGCTGTTCTGAGGATTTATGACATAACCAGATCCAACAAAGTTGTAATACTCCAAATCAGAATTATTGTCAAATAAAGTATATTTTACTCCAGTTTCAATATTTAACCAATTGTAGGGCAACATAAAATCCGCTTGTCCAGAATAAATATTATAGGTCATATCGCTGGTATTTCGCGCTATATCCTCATTTGAGGTGATATCATTAATAGAACTGAAATCGTTTACTCTATAGGGTGTGTTATTTAAGTAGTTTCCTATAAAGCTTACTTTTTTACCTAAAGTATCAAGCTTTAAATCATAATAAGCGTTTAGTGTATGTCTTGGGGTCTTCCAAAACTGCTTTTGATAGGTATTAAGTGTAGAATCTACCACTTGATTACTTTCATAAATACTTGCACCATCAGCATTGGAATTATAGTTTGAATGCCCATAATCATAGATGAAACCAATATTTTGCCTCTCGCTGAGTGTAAAATCCAGAGTGTAATTTACACCTATAGCCTTTGATTGGTCTTTCCTTATTTCATTGGTGTAAATGCCATTGTCGGTTCCCACGAGATTTCTAATCACTTCTGGTCTGATTGAGAAATCGTGTTGACGTAAGCGCAAAGTTGAGCTAATTTTATTTGATTGATAATTTACGGTTGCATTACCTCCCAAGCCGTAAAAAGAGGTTTTTTGATAAGCACCATTAATGTTACCACTCCAACCTAGATTAGGATTTTTTTTCAAAATAATATTGATAATACCACTGTTTCCCTGAGCCTCATATTTTGAAGGCGGAGTAGTAATGATCTCAATTCTGGTTATATCTTCTGATCGCAATGATTGAAGATAGTTGGATAATTCGCTCCCTGAAAGATTAAGCATCCTGTCATTTACCATTATAGCAACACCCCCTTTACCTACTATTGATACATTGTCATTCTGTAAACGAATCAAAGGAGTATTTCTTAATGCGTCCAATCCACTCATTCCTTGTGAAGCAATGGAATTTTCTACATTAAATACCATTCTGTCCACTTTTTGCTCTATCAGCTTTTTCCTTACAGTTATTGTTACACCTTCAAGCATTACAGATTCGTCAATTTCAATTTCTCCCATATCTACATCCTGACTAAGTTCCAGATGCTGGTTAAAATATTCGCCACCGAATTGTTCCAAGATCAACTTGTAGTTACCTTTTTCCGCTTTAAACAAGAAAGTACCCAAACTATCTGTAACCATCCCCTCAACAAAAACTGTGTCATTTTTCAACAAAAAAGCATGAACAAATTCTACAGGCAACTTGTTTTTATTTAACACTTTCCCCTTAAGAGTTCGCTGCTGTGCAGAAGTAATATCTATACCGAGAAATGAGACAACGAGATAAAAAAGTAATACGGATGTCTTTCGGTTAATCATAATCATTTTTTTTTCGTAAAAAAATACTTCAACTCATTGTGCATTAGAAAATATAGAGAATAAAAATTTTTTTATTCTGCTGATAATAGATTTGTTTTTTTATAAAGGAACTATCTAGAATAAATAATCTAAAGCAAGTTAATAAATATTATTGTTAATTTAAATGATAATTTTTTATATAATCGGCAGTTGACCATTTAGCGTAGGCGTCCTGCAATAAGCGATCTGAAAGTAATCAACTTAAGTCTGACGGCTGAATTCATGGGTTTGGACAGCAAGAATAATCTTTTCTAAAATCGCCTTTGCGCTTACTTAAAATCCAAAATTGAACGAACTGTATTTAACCGCAGGAAGCGTAGATTGATCTTCTATCAGAAGCAGCTTCGGATGAAGCTTGCCGAGTATTTCAACGAATTCGAAGATGTGTTTATCGTGGCCAGCATGCATGCCACTGGAAGTCTGCAAAATTACCCCTAGTACTCGCTCGAAGATCTGTAAGGAAGATATACATAGTCTATCGACTAAAGGATGCTGTGCCGCACAAAAGACCTATTATCAAGGTTACAAACTTCATACAGTATGCTCGTTAGAAGTTGGCTTTCAGTCGTTGGATATTAGTTCGGCGAACGTATATGACCTTCATTGCCTTAGAGATTTCATGTAGCAATTGTTCGATTGTACTTTGCTTGGCGACAAGGGATACCCGTCTTGGGGTACACAGTTGAATCTCTTTGAGTCAGCAAATATTCTTTTAAGGGCATATTGTGGGAAATTAAACTTTGACATATGGAATATAAGTATTTTAAACATTTCGTTTAGTGAAAAATAGATCGTTAGTTTTCTTTTTTCAGTTTTTGTCATATACTCTATTAATTTGCAAGTTTCCGAGTCACTTTTTTGGAGCGTTTTTCGTTTTTTATATTGTGAAAAAGTTGTTGATTATTCCTTTTCTAAGTGATTCGCCCTTGAGGCCGATCTTCTGCGATGAGTTGACGATCCTTTCAAATATAGCATCTGCAATGGTACCTTCTCCCTATGATGATATCGTGCCATAAGCATACGGGTACATATGAAGAGATTATAGTGAATCTTTTGCCGTGCCGATCATCGATAATATCCGTAAGCGTTTCTCTATCCTAACCATCAAAAGCCTGTAGGCCAAAGTCGTGAAGGATCAGCGGTTCTATGATGGTGAGCTTTTCGATTTCCTTGATGTAGGTTCCGTCAACTTTGCTGAGCTTAAGTCTTTTGAGGAGCCGTGCCGTGACAGCATAGAAGGTCTTCATCCCTGCCATGCAGACCTGATGTCCCAGAGCCTGTGAGAGGCGGCTTTTACCTGTTCCAGATGCCTCGAAGATGACCACGTTTTTCTTTCGCTGCATGAAGTTCTTTACGGGCAATTAGATAGAAATATTTTTGTTTAGATTTCGATCTGCCTTGTAGCCGTCTCGCACGAATTCATCTATCAATACATCTGGTCGGATAAAAAGCGATTGCGTGCCTAGAAACAAAAGCCATCGATCTTTTGGAGCAATGGAAGCCGTTGTTACATACGATCACCTTTGGTAACAAAAAAAGGAATTTGCTAACCATCGACTCGCAGAAAAGCTCGGAATTGACTACTACTTTGCCAAACCCTACCACAGCTGGGAGCGTGGAGCGAACGAAAATCTAAATGGATTAGTGAGGCAATATTTCACAAAAAAGAGTAACTTTGAGTCAATAATCCAAGCAGAAATTGACAGTGTTATAAATACTTTAAATAACAGGCCTCGAAAAAGATTTGATTTTAGATCGCCCAACGAAGTTTTCGCTCAAAAACTAAACGAAAACATTAGTGTTGCATTTTTGGCTTGAATCCATCAGTAATATTGAAGAAGACATTTTATTTCATACGACACGGGCAGACCGATCTCAATTTGCGTGGTATAGTGCAAGGAAGGGGTGTAGACTCGCCGCTGAATGCCACCGGACGTAAGCAAGCTGAAGCTTTCTTTCAAGCCTATAAAGAAGTTCCCTTCGACAAGGTGTATACTTCTACTTTACTGCGTACCCATGAGACTGTTGCTTCTTTTACTGCAAATGGAATCCCGACTGAACAGTTAGCTGGTCTTGACGAGATTAGCTGGGGAATCTATGAAGGCAAGGAGCAAGACGAATCCATTATGGCAGGTTTTAAAGACTTGGTGGATCAGTGGCGTAATAATCTATTGGACGTGTCCGTTGAAAATGGCGAATCACCGAATGCTTTGGTAAAGCGTCAACAGGAAGCGATCCAGCATATGCTTGATCAAAAAGAAGAGGATTTGGTATTGGTTTGTCTTCACGGGCGTGCCTTAAGAATTTTACTTTGCCATCTTACCCAATTAGCCGTTTGCCAGATGGATGATTTTCCGCATACCAATACTGCGCTGTATATTGTAGAATACCATGAAGGCAAATTCACGATTGTGGATCATTACAATACCCAACATTTAGACGAATTAGACATAGATGCCTGATCATATAAGGATTGCGGTCGCAACCTACACGAATACATTACCTTTTCTAAAAGGATTACAAGCATCCTCGGACATAAGCAGTACCGCGGAATTACTGATGGATTATCCAAGTGCCTGTGCGGAAAAGGTAATCCGTGATGAGGCAGATTTAGGTATTATCCCAATTCAAGCTTTGCTCGACATTCCGAACTATCATATTATCGGTGATTATTGTATAGGAAGCGATGGTGCGGTAGATTCCGTTTTTATTTTTTCGAAAGTGCCCATTGCCGAGGTAAATGTTTTACGCCTTGATCCGCAATCAAAAACGTCCAATGGCCTAGCTCGAATACTGTTTAAGTATTTTTGGCGAAAAGATATAGACGTGGTACTGGCCGGACAGGCAGATGCTGAAGTACTTATTGGCGACCGCACTTTTGGCCAGAAAGAAGCTCATGCATACGCCTATGATTTAGGTGCCTGTTGGAAAGAGTTTACCGGATTACCATTCGCCTTTGCCGTTTGGGCAGCCAATAAGCCATTGCCAGATACATTTGAAAAGGTTTTTAATGAAGCATTAGCCAGTGGTATTGAACACATGGATCAAGTCATTGCAACGCTACCGAATCTTCCAAACTTTGATTTTGCCGATTACCTTTTAAAGAAGCTAGATTTTAATCTTACGGACGAAAAACGCCAGGCTATCGCCCGTTACCTCGAACTCTACCAGACTTTATAAGGTAACGCTCCGTATTTTATAAGATACTTAATAAGATACAAGCCCAGCCTACCAATAGCAATAGTCCGCCAAGTGGGGTGATCGGGCCGAGAAATTTTAGGCCATCAGCTTTTAAATATTCTTTAAAAGAAAGCAGGTAAATACTGCCCGAGAAGACTAGCGTTCCGTAAAATATTCCAAAGAATGCCCAACGTGCCACGCGCAAATCAAAGTCTAATCCAAAACCAATTACCAGTAGGGTAATAGCACTGTACATCTGATAACGCACACCAACTTCAAAAGAGGCTACTTTCTCTTCCGACAAAATTTTCTTCAATGCATGTGCGCCGAAGGCGCCAAAAACAATGGCTAAGAAACCAAAAACAGCACCAGTTATTAATACGACTTTTTGCATACTTTTGATGTATATATAATAGTCCGAATTTAGAAAATAATCAACATTCCAATGAAATTATTCGTAAATAGTTTGAAAAACTTATAAAGAGTAGATTTATTTAGCGATCTGCTAAGGTTGCTGATATTTAATCACATTTTTATATTGTAAAGGTATATCTGATAATCAGATTACTTGAAGATCGTAACGAATCATCTCGTGGATAATGGTTGTATTCTTTCTCATATCGTACAGCGCGACAGAAAATAGGTAGTCAGGCTTATTAAATAATTAATATCATTTTTATCAGCTTTTTTAGAAGTTAATGTCCCATATACCTGATGCTCTTTCCAATTCGACTAAGGCTTCTGCATAATTGTATAATGTCTGATAATACGTCTGTTGTATTTCATTATAGGTTCTTTGCGCATTCAAAACTTCCAGTAAAGAAGTTTCTCCTCTTTGGTAGCTATAAACTTTTCCATCAAGTATAGCTTTAGCTTCCGTCAACAGACCTTTGTCAAATTGTCGGATCTGCTTCTCAACAGATTGATAAGCATAATACGCCTGTGTTAACTCCGTCTTTATTTCCAATTCGATTTGGCGATATATGTATTCTGACTGCATGTTAGCATAACGTGTTGCGCGTAATTCACCATGTCTGTTATTGGAAAATTTAAGAGGAACTGCTATGCTAGCCATTACAGTGGTGAATGAAGGAGTAGGAGCAATAATGTTCCGAGCATCCGAAGCATAGTTAACTCCTAGTTTAAGGCCAAGATCTATGGCTCTATTGGCTTTTGCAAGTTTTATTGCACTGGCCGACACCTGCTTATCTTGTAGCGCTGCTTTTAGATCGGCCCGACTATTAATCGCTGTAACCAAAAGATCCTGTAGGCTAAAAGTACGATCGAAGCTAGAAAAATTTGCCGTCGGGTAAATTAATGTGTCCTTTTTTTTATCTCCTAATAACAGTGATAATCCCACAAGGGATGTTTTATAGGCAGCCTCTGCATTATATATTTCATTCAGCATTGAGCCTGCTTCGAGCTTACTCTGTCGAGCATCTACTTGAGAAATAGCTCCTAAATTGTATCGTATACTATCTGAAACTGCTAACTGATTTAGCTGCTGATATGAGTTACGTTGCACCTCTAGCAGCATTCTGTTTTGTACGGCCAGAAGATAGGAGAGTGTTGCATCGGCTCTTAAGTTTCTAAAATAATCTTCTAGCTGATACTGTGTGAGTTGTGTCTGATTTCTGGCGAGATCTATTCGAGCTTTTCGTTTTCCACCCAATTCCAGTATCCATGTTAGCTCAGAAGTAAAGCCATAGCCCATCCTCATTCTGCGTTCTCCATTATCAAACCATCCAAATTCCAATTCCGGATCGGGAAATATTTTTGCCGTTTCAATTTCTGCTTGTGCAATATTTATATTGAAACGTTCTGCTGTGTAAGCAATGTTTTCTTTTCCTACTATACCAAGAAAAGTTAAATAATCCATCGGTTCTTTTACATATAGCGAATCTAATTCCTGTCCTGCTGCTGTATGTCCGAAACGTAGTGTCATGAACACCAGCAACAATTTGATATATCTGTTCATATCGAGTATTTTAATCTTCAGCAACATTCTTATTGAAATCTTTGCCCCATTTACGTTCCGATAAATAGTATAGTGCAGGTAAGGCGAATAACGTGATGATAGTGGAGAACAGTAAACCGTATACAATGACTGTAGCCAACGGTCTTTGTACATCCGAACCGATGCCAGTGGCTAATGATGCAGGAAACAAACCGAGCACTGCTACTGTGGCTGTCATCAATATTGGGCGAAATCGATGCCCTGCACCTTCAATTACCGCGTTGCGGAGATAGTAGCCCTTCTTTCTTAACTCATTTATATGGGAGATCATAATTACACCATTCTGAATGGCAACACCGAATAGTGCGATAAAGCCGACAGAAGACGAAACATTGAGCGACATACCTCGAACGTGAAGTGCAAGCATACCTCCAAATAATGCCAATGGAACAATGCTCATCAAAAGCCCCGCTTGTCTAAATGATCCAAATGCGCCATAAAGCAACACAAACATGATGGCCAATGCTAATGGGACAATAAACGAAAGCCTTGCATACGCTCTGTTTTGATTTTCAAACTGACCGCCCCATTTGATGTGATAGTTCTCGTGGTCGTATTTCACGCTATTTTCGATAGCTGTCTGCGCATCAGATAGCAAGGATTGTAAATCTCTGTTGCGCACATTTAGCTTGACGGTAAGGTGGCGCATGTTCATTTCACGTGTGATGGTACTTTCTCCTGTACTTAATCGTACTTTTGCCACCTGCGAAAGAGGGATTTTTGCTCCTGTTTTCGAGGTAAGCATCAGATTGGAAATTTTTTCCGGCGTATTGCGAGATTCTTCGTTGTAGCGACAGATAATATCATACACCTTGTGTCCAATGAAAAGTTGTGATACCGCTTTTCCTCCAATCGCAACTTCAATCAGTTCTGCAACATCGGCTACATTTAGTCCATATTGTGCAATTTTATCACGGTCGGCATGTATCTGAAGTTGAGGTAAAGGTGGCTCTTGATCTATTGCCAGATCTACAGCTCCTGGTACACTTTTTAATGTACCCATTACTTCTTCCGCAATACGCCGAGTCTCTTTAAAGTCGTCTCCATAAACCTTTACAACGAGCTCGCTATGAGCACCCGATATTTTATCCATAACACCATCGATCATTGGTTGAGAGAATCCAACGGTAAATCCGGGCAGACCTTCATATTCCTTTGCTAATTCTTGTATCAGCATGTTTTTCGTTTTTCCCTTTGGCCAACCTTTGTAAGGCTTTATTCCTATAGAGACTTCAAAATGCGAAGCAGTCCAAGGATCGGTACCGTCGTCATTTCGCCCGGCTTGTACCATGATATAAGTGACTTCACTATATTTCATAGTTCTGGCTCTAAGTGTGTCACTTAGCTCCTTAGATTTCTCTACGGAGATTCCCGGAGGAAGCTGTACCTGTAACCACAACGAACCCTCATCCAGCGGAGGTAGAAAGTCTTTGCCTACTTTGAGTGTGAGGAGAGCTGATGTTCCTAAAATGATTATAAGAGGAATAAAAACAACTCCAGGACGGTTCATAATCTTACTACATCTCGTATAATATGCGTTAGTAAGCTTCTCCAACCATTTATTGTGATAGATCTTTTGTGGCTTGCGGTAGATGACATAGGCTAAACCGGGAATAACCAGTAACGCTACGGCCAATGCACCGAATAAAGCATACCCAACTGTGAAGGCCATCGGTGTAAACAGCTTATTCTCTACGCGTTCAAAAGCAAATAGTGGCAGATAGGCAGTGATGATAATAATTGTCGCGAAAAATATAGGTTTTGCGACCTCGACGGCTTTTTTAGCTATGGATTTTTCTTTCAGTTCTTTTTGGGGATGATCCTCTCTTTTCTTTAGAATTGTTTCCATCATCACGATTGCCCCATCTACAATAATCCCAAAATCAATTGCACCCAAAGAAAGCAGATTGGCCGGAATATCGGTAAAGTACATTAGGATAAAAGCAATTAGTAGTGAAAGTGGAATGGTTACAGCTACAAGCAACGCGCCTCGCCAGCTACCTAGAAACACAATGAGAACAATGATCACTAATCCCATACCTTCCAGCAAGGTGTGGGATACGGTGTTTAGTGTGGTATCTACCAGATCAGTCCTATCCATAAATGTGTGGATCCTAACTCCGGCAGGCAGCTCACCATTATTCAGTTCATCGACGGCTATATGAATTCCCCTTAATACGGTCGACGGATTTTGTCCTTTCAGCAGCAGAACAATTCCTTCAAGACTCTCCGAGTAATTACGTGTGCGGTCGGTATATCCTAAGATACCCTTACGCTCCAAAGTACCATATTTTAGTTCGCCGATATCATGTAAGAAAATAGGAATGCCTCTTTCAGATTTGACGACGATATTGCCCAGATCATCTAGATTTTTAACCAACCCTATCCCGCGTATCACATAGCCCAATTCTCCTCGTGGCATTACACTTCCGCCTGCATTGATGTTGTTGCTTTCTATGGTCTCCACTATTTCACTTAATGGCAGGTCATACTGCGCTAGTTTTCTCGGGTCTATTTCAATCTGGAATTGCGTCGTTATGCCGCCAAAGTTTGTAACATCGGCTACGCCCGAAACCTGTTTTATGCGAGGGATAATGGTGAAATTTTGAAGATCGGTAAGTTCACGCAAGTCCTGATCACCATCCGTTTCGATGATATATCTATAAATCTCTCCAATTGGAGAAGTGAGGGGATCGAGACCAGGAGTAGCATTATAGGGAAGCTCTATCTCATTTAGTCTTTCTTGAATACGCATTCTCGCCCAATAATCATCCACATCATCTTGGAAAACGATCGTTATGATGGATAGGCCGAATGTGCTCTTACTACGCATCACGTGCATACCCGGAAGACCATTTAGGGCACGCTCCACAGGTATAGTAATTTGTTGCTCTACTTCCTCGGCGGCAAGTCCTGGAATCTGTGTAACAACCTGAGAGGTTACGTCGGCAATATCTGGATAGGCTTCTATAGATAATTGTTGCCAAGAATAATACCCAAAGAAAGCCATTAGTGTAAACAACGCCACCATTACCCAGCGCTTTTGTACACTGATATGTATTAGTTTATTCATTTCGTGTCAATATATTTTAGATGTGATAATGGTGATGCTACTGTTCTTTAATCAGATAAATTCCGCCGTCATTCACGATGATCTCGCCATTTTCGAGTCCGGATAATATGACGACATTACTATCTGTCGTATCTGCGGTCTCCACCTTACGTTTCTGGTATTTGTTCTTTTCGATTTGAACGAATACATATTGGTTTTCTTCTTGCTGAAATATGGCTTTTGAAGGAATAATTATGCTCTGTATAGGTACATCTTTATAGTGTACGGTAGCGTACATTCCTGGTTTGAGTGTGCGATCGGTGTTATCACATTCAATCAAAATTTCGACGCTTCGGGTGTCTTCATCCACCATTTCATTGATGTGAAATATTTTTCCAGAGATGGATTTGCCGGGTATACCGGAAACTTGCACCTCTACCTGATCCATCGCACGGATGTGGTAGATATCCTTTTCCTTTACCTGACTTACAATCCAAATTTTTGATAATCCTGCTACGATGGCTATAGGTTCGGCATCTTCTTTTAGATATTGTCCAATCACAATTTGGTTGCTTATGATCTCACCTTTAATAGGCGATTGTATTACAAGAGGCTTGCCTAATTTTATTTTAGAGAGATCTATATTGAAAATGTTCAATGATGCGGAGGCGTTTGCCAATGCGGTTTTTTTAATTTCGAACTCGGTTTCAGCTTCCTCCAGTTCGCGTTGAACACCAACTCCGTTTTTTAATAGATCTTGTTGTCGTCTTAGACTTAACTCGACCTGTCTAAATTCCTGCTCAGTATCAAAATAATTCTTTTGTGCAGAAAAGAAATCGGGTGCGTTAATCTCGAAAAGAGGTGATCCGGGATTAACCTTTTGTCCCAATTTTACATAAGAACGGATAACTCTTCCAGCAAATGGTGGTGCGATTGCTGCGTAACTATTCGGAATAGCTCTAACAACTCCTGCCGTGTTCCATTCTGCTTTATATTCTTGTGTAGATACAGTATGTAGGACTATTCTAGATAGAATATTAGAATTTTCTGTTAAGGTGATCGTATCTCCTCGGATATAATAGTCCTCGTGCTGAGATTCATTGTCTACTTCTGTATTGCTACAGGATGTAAATGCAATAATGACAATGAATATGCATAGAATAGAAACTGTATAAAATACGGGAAGTACTTTTACATAAATTCTGTTGGTTAATTCTCTTTTTGTAAATGTTGTTAGCCGTTTCATGTGCATAGGATTAATCTATGTTTTAGTACGGCAAAGATCTTTTAGAATTCTATTGTTTATCGTTAGAGATTTGACAGAAAAATGTTAGAATTTTATTAGAGAAGGCAAAAGGGAGGAACAAAGTATTCAGCTTGATGTAAAAAAAGAATCCCCGGAATGATGAGGCTGGTAAGCCCATCTTTCCGGGGATTCTATAACTGTATAATAGTATATCAGACGTCTATTTTTTGTCTATCTTATACAAGCGGCCACTATCTGTTACAGCATATAGCGCACCGTCTTTAGCCTGCGTGATATCACGAAAACGTTGGCCTTCGCTTCCTAAAAGTCGTTCTTCGCCGACCACCTTATTATCCTTGATTACCAGGCGAGCAATGTGTGTAGAGCTCAATCCACCAATAAACAGGTTGTTTTTCCATTCTGGCACGTTGCTTCCGGTGTAGAAAACCATTCCGCTAGGAGACAAGACTGGATCCCAATAATAGACAGGTTGCTCCATACCTTCTTTTTGTTGAATCGGCGGCGTGCCAATTTCATCACCACTGTATTCCAAACCATAGGTGATCACGGGCCATCCGTAGTTAGCGCCTGCTTTAATGCGGTTAATTTCATCACCACCTCTAGGACCAAATTCACTATTCCAGAGTTCACCCGTCTCCGGATGAAATGCTAAACCCTGTGGGTTGCGGTGTCCGTAAGAATAAATTTCGGGCAAAGCATCGGCACGTCCTTCAAATGGATTTCCAGCTACTGGTTTCCCATCGGTAGTAATATGCAAGATCTTACCTAAAGCAGATTTCAAATCTTGTGATTGCGGGCGTGTCTCTTTGTCGGAGCGTTCTCCAGTACTTACAAATAGATTTCCTTCTTTATCAAATACCACGCGACCACCGTAATGCAATTTACCATCGTACGTGGGCAATGCACGGTAGATCACCTGTGCACTTTCAATCTTGGTTTCATCCGCAGAAAGTTTTCCTTTAGCCACAGCAGTATGGTTTCCATTAGCCGCAGGCTCAGAGAAAACCCAGTACACCATTCTGTTGGATTCGAAAGAAGGATCGAGGGTTAAACCAAGTAGACCACCCTGCCCGTTGTCGTCCACTTTAGGCAATCCGGTGATTGGCTCACTAATATTGGCATTCGCAGGATCTACGATGCGCATATTACCCGCATTTTCCGCAATAAGCAATCTTCCATCTGGCAAGCCTACTATGCCCCAAGGCGAAGTCAATGCATCTGTAATCATTTTCCCTTCAAAGGCGGTTGTAGTTTTAGTGCCAACCACACGGGTTTGTCCTTCAAATGCGGGCTTATAGTCGGTGTTGGCTTTATTGTTTTCAACGGGAGGGTACGAAGTAGTATCGCTACCGCTGTCGGGGTTCTCAGATGCTGAATTGGTGCCACTGCATGATGCAGAGGTCATTAATGCCACCGCTAAAGTGGTAGGAATCATAAATTTGATGTTTTTCATAATAAGCTATCGTAATATATGCAATTAATTGTACTCGGGTCTTTTAGGGAAATTGGCCACATGAGCATATTTTGGCCCTAAACTAATGAGTGTATGTTTCCACAAATCTTCTCCATCTATGATAAAAGCCAAATCAGTAACGTACGTGTTGTGTACTGCCCAACAGTTCTGCTGTATCTCTTTTTCCAACTGTTCGGGGCTCCAACCCGAATAACCAAGAAATAATTTGACTTCTTCTGGTGTTATTTCATTTCGGTTGATCAGCTCTATTAACAGCTCAAAGTCGCCGCCCCAGAAGAGATTGTCCACCACGTGGATGCCACTCTTCAAACGATCGTACGCCTCATGAACAAAATAAAGCGTATTTTGTTCAACGGGGCCTCCTAAGTACACAGGGAAAGTGGGATTCTCCACACCATCCACAATATCTGATAATACCATGAAAGAGCGATGATTTAAGATCAGCCCTACGGTACCGTCTTCGGCATCATGCTCACATAGTAAAATAACAGAGCGCTCAAAGTTCTGGTCGAGCATGAAAGGCTCTGAAACTAGTAAGCTTCCTTTTTTTGGTTCGAATTCGCTAAACATACATGATCCTCCTTTCCTAGACCAAATTTATCGATTGTGACTAGTAATCCCTAGTTTTTGACAATAAATTTAACATCCATATGGGTAAAACAAGGTCCTTTTGATTAAGTTTGTGCATACCAACACATGTTTTGATGGCGATTGTACGACAAGAATTAGCAGATCTCCGAGAAGATTATGTCAAAGGATCATTCGACTACGAAGATGCAGTTGCAGATCCTATTCAGCAACTTGCTGTTTGGCTGGATGATGCTTTGCGTGCCGAAGTAATGGAGCCTACAGCTATGGTATTATCAACGGTAGATGATCGCCGTATGCCACAATCACGTGTCGTTTTGCTGAAAGACATTAAGCCGGATGGATTGAGCTTCTATACCAATTACGATAGTGCAAAAGGAAATCAGGTTGCTCAGCACCCTTATGTTTCGCTTCTTTTTTTCTGGTCTGAGTTACAACGACAGGTACGTGTGGTGGGCACGATTGAAAAACTTCCGCCAGCGGAGTCTGATCAATATTTTCAATCCAGACCGCGCGGAAGTCAGATCGGAGCCGTGGCATCACCGCAGAGCCAAGTTATTCCAGATCGATCATTTTTAGAGCAACGAGTCGCAGAGATAGACTCAAAATATACAGGAGATATACCCATTCCAAGACCAGCACATTGGGGAGGTTACCTCGTGCGCCCGGTAGAGATGGAATTTTGGCAGGGAAGAGCGAGCCGATTGCATGATCGTATTGCCTATGTACAGGAAGCTTCCATTTGGAAAAAACAACGTTTAGCCCCATAAAATAGATGAGCGAACAAATAGAACATTTGCGCACTGTGCTGATGGAGCGAATCCACGCAGATGCCGTGCAAAATGTACAATTACAAGGTTTGCAGCCTGCGCTATATATTCATCCGGATCATTTAGTAGCTGTATGCCTATTTCTACGTAACGATCCGGCGTTCTACATGGATTTTCTGTCAGATATAGCTGCTGTAGATTACTTTCCAGAATCCTATTTTGAGATAGTGTATCAATTGGCATCCATTCCGCACCAAACTCAACTTACCTTGAAGGTGCGTTGCGATCATGATCGTGCTACCTCAATGCTGCCCGAACTACCATCGGTATCCTCGGTATGGCATACAGCAGAGTGGCATGAGCGAGAGGCATATGATCTTATGGGTATCTTTTTTACAGATCATCCCGATCTACGACGTATTCTGATGCCGGATGATTGGGAAGGATTTCCGCTTCGGAAAGATTATCAGGATCCAGAAATCTATCACGGTATACCGGTAAAAGATTAATCATGAATCGTTACAACGAAGGTTTAGCACGTTATCAGGAAAAGATAGCTTCCATAAAATCTCAGGAAATGGTGATTAACATGGGGCCGCAGCATCCGTCTACACACGGTGTTCTGCGGTTAGAGTTGATTACGGACGGAGAGATCGTTAAAGAGGTAATACCACACCTTGGTTATCTGCACCGCTGCTTTGATAAGCACGCCGAATCCATGAATTTTGGTAAAAGTATTCCTTTTACAGACCGGCTGGATTATCTGTCGTCCATGAACAACAGCCATGCTTTTGTGATGGGAGTAGAGCGCATGCTCGGGATGGAACAATCTATTCCAAAGCGCGTAGAATACATCCGCGTGCTCGTATGCGAACTAAATCGTATCGCATCCCATTTGATCGCTATCGGAACATATGGGATAGATATTGGGGCATTTACACCATTTATGTGGTGCTTTCGTGACCGCGAGCATATTATGGCGATGCTAGAATGGGCTTCTGGTTCACGCATGCTCTACAACTATATCTGGATAGGAGGCTTGTTTTATGACCTGCCAGTAGGTTTTGAGGAGCGCTGTCGCGAGTTTGTCGACTATTTTAAACCCAAGTTGGATGAGTTGGATGAAATTCTAACAAACAATCAAATTTTCATTGCGCGGACAGCGAATATTGGTGTATTGCCCGCCGACGTTGCGATTAATTATGGTTGTAGTGGGCCGATGTTGCGTGGTTCGGGAATCAAATGGGATTTGAGAAGGGTAGATGGTTACTCCGTTTATCCGGAGTTGGAGTTTGAAATTCCAGTGGGTGAAGGTAAGATGGGGCAGAAGGGCGATTGCTGGGACCGGTACAAGGTGCGTGTCGATGAAGTTCGGGAATCTGTTCGTATCATGGAACAATGCTTAGATCGACTCACATCCGACTTCAAGCGGACGCCAGCGTTTGATCCGCGTGCACTCGTGCCCAAGAAAGTCAATTTAAAAGCACAGGATTACTATGTGCGTGCCGAAAATCCCAAAGGAGAACTCGGTTTTTATTTTGTTACGCAAGAGCGAAGTGATATTCCGCGGCGTGTAAAAGCACGGGGGCCAAGCTTCAACAACTTATCTGTATTGCCGGCATTGGGCAAAGACGTGTTGATCGCAGACTTGATTGCCATTCTCGGTTCTATTGATATAGTGCTAGGGGAAGTAGATCGCTAGTTGCTCATTTATCCAAGAAGTCATTATGCTACAGTTCGCTAACGCAAAAATAAATATAGGTCTACACATTACGGGTAAAAGACCGGACGGATACCATGATCTCGAATCAATCTTTTATCCTGTTAAACTATATGATGGTGTTGAAATTTTGCCTTCCGGCACCTTGTCGATGCGAGTCTATAATTATGCCTTCCCCTTAAATGAAGACAACCTGTGTACGAAGGCCTACCAATTATTAGCGGCCGACTATGACCTTCCAACGGTACAAATTCATTTGTTGAAAGGAATTCCAGTTGGTGCTGGTTTGGGAGGTGGATCTGCCGACGCCAGCCGAGTGTTGATGATGTTAAATGAGCAGTATAAGCTTGATCTCACGCAGCAACAACTGGAAAGCTATGCTAGTCAATTGGGTGCAGATTGTCCCTTCTTCATTCGCAATACGCCGATCTATGCGACGGGAATCGGGACTACTTTTGAAGAAATAGCACTTGATCTTTCGCCGTACCATATCGTCGTCGTGAAACCACCCGTTCATATCTCTACTGCCGAAGCGTACCAAAGTGTTTCGATTCGTACCGCTCAAGTAGATCTGCGCGAAGCCATGCAATTGCCACTACAAGAATGGAAATACCACATTAAAAATGATTTTGAGGAAGGACTTTTTCGGTCTCATCCACAGATTCAGGTGCTGAAAGCTGCGCTGTACGATTCGGGTGCTATTTATGCGTCTATGTCTGGATCCGGTTCGGCCGTGTATGCGCTATTTAATGAGGCGCCAGACCTACAGTTATTTCAATCCTTCGGTACGGTATTTTCGGGCTAAAAAAATCAAACTTTTTGCAGCTATGGCTGTTTATCTATTGAGTTAAAATTAAGAGCTATGAGTATTTTAAATAAAACATTTGAGATCTTGAAAGATAGATTGGATAGTAAATGTACCAATGGTAATGTCGGGGGCACCGAACGGGTGTTATCGGTTGTAGCTGGAGGATTTATTTTAGGGGTAGGCGTGAAAAATTTGTTTCGCAGCCCATTAACCTCATTTTCTGGTATTGCTTTGGGTGGTTCACTGATTTATCGTGGCGTTACCGGACAGTGTAAGTTGACCAGCGCACTAAACAGTGAGGAAGAAAAGCCAGAGACTACGGTGATCGAACATCGTTACTTCGTAAAATAGTAATAAAAAAACCTTACTTCTATTTATAGTCCTATCCACCATATGGTGTTGATAGGATTTTTATTTTAAACCCATTTTATGAGGAAGATCGTCGTATTTACTGGAGCTGGTATTTCTGCGGAGAGTGGCTTGCAAACCTTTCGTGGAACGGATGGACTATGGGAAGGATATCGTATAGAAGAAGTGGCTACGCCGGAAGCATGGCAACGGGATCCGGCACGCGTGCAGCATTTCTATAATTTGAGACGCAAGGCATGTATTGCGGCGCAGCCAAATGCGGCACACTGTTACCTGGCCGACTTGGCAAAATTAGAAGATGTGCAGATCATTACACAAAACATCGATGATCTGCATGAACGCGCTGGCAGTGATCGGGTACTGCATCTCCATGGGCAAATCAGAATGTCGCAATCTTCATTGGATTCAAAAGCGATATATTCGATAGCGGGGGATACGCTGCTTATGACCGACTGCTGCGAGCGCGGTGCACCACTAAGGCCGCATGTAGTTTGGTTCGGCGAAGCCGTGCCGGCAATGGATGTCGCGATTGCTATGGCAGAAGGAGCAGATGTATTTATTGTGATCGGCACGTCACTTCAAGTGTATCCAGCAGCCAATCTTTTGCATTACTTAAAAAGTGATTGCACACTTATATTTGTAGACCCGAATGCATCTAATTATAGCGTTCCGGCGAAAACTGTTCTTGTAGAGCAAACTGCCATCAAAAGTATCCCATATCTACAAAATTTGCTTGCCAAATAATATTTTGTATTATAATATAAATATTTAAATATCAATATTTTATATTGTTTATATGTACTTATTGTTTGTCTATAAAATAGTAACATATGGATGCTATACGGAAGATGCCAAATATAATTCTGAAAAGAAAAACCCTGTTAAATAAGTATTTATTTAACAGGGTTTTATATTAACAGATATGAATTGATTATTCATATCTGTTATACGCTTCTACAAAACTGCCGCGCATCTGTTGAAAGGTGTCTTCGACTGTTTTTAGAAAGGCTTCATCTAGTAATTCAAAGACGCCATTCACTCCTCCGATGATATCCGTCTCTGCGATTTTGTAGGACTGTTCCAATGTTCCTTGTTCAAACTTGATGATGAATTTTTGGTTCATACCAAACAGACTAATCTTGAAAGACGGATGGGGTAACTCTGCTAATACACGCATGCTATTGATGGTTGATTTGTTTAAATATATCGGCCGTTAGTCGGAATGCGTCTAGCCGCTTCTGATTGTCGAATATATAATTTGTAGTCATGATTTCATCGGGTTGATGTTGGTCGATGAATTTCTGAAGATCTCTTACCAATGTCGGCGTATCTCCCATAAACGTACAGCTGATCATGGATTGCACTGCCTGTTCGATTTCTGGGATTCCAGCATAAATTGGTTCTGACGTAGGCGGGGAGAGCGGCGCTCTGCGATTGGTAATAATACCGCAAAACATATTGAATAAGCTGGTGGATAAAAGCTGTGCTTCTTCATTGGTTTCTGCAGGTACAATGTTAGCACATATCAATACATACGGCTTTTCTAACTGCTCACTCGGCTTGAAGTTGGCTCTATAGATCTCAATCGCTTGTGATAGCATAGCGGGTGCAAAATGCGCGGCGAAGGCATAGGGTAATCCCAATTCGGCTGCTAAGTAAGCACTATCTGTGCTCGAACCCAGTATCCATAAAGGTATTTCCAATCCTTCCCCCGGAAAGGCCCTCACTTTGGCGGTTTGGTTTCCTGAACTTAAATATTGCTGCAATGCCTGTACATCATCTTTGAAATAAAAGGATGTGTTCAGGTTATTCCGGCGAAGCGCCATAGCAGTTTGCTGATCGGTGCCCGGTGCCCGGCCCAAACCAATCTCTACCCGGCCGGGAAATAGGGTCTCCAACGTTCCGAACTGCTCTGCAATGACTAAGGGAGCATGATTCGGCAACATGATACCTCCTGATCCTACGCGAATACGTTCTGTATTGCTTGCAATATGCTGAATAAGTAAGGAAGTGGCGGAGCTCGCGATGTACTCCATATTATGATGTTCCGCAAGCCAGATGCGTTCGAATCCGTATTTTTCGGATGCTTGCGCGCTTTGCACCGTACGAGCCATGGCGCCGGCGAGATTATCGCCTTTTACCACAGTCGCCAATTCCAGCGTCGAAAATTTTACGTTTGTCATAATTCAAAGATACACGCATCGGTAGCCATCTATCGTCGCGATATCGTCACAATTGCCTGGTGCCATCGTCAGGACAATGTAAATACCGTTATGTTTCTACCCGATCTTAATTTCCTGCGTTTCTTTCTAACCACTCTGTGCGGCGCTGATCTGCCAGCGGAGTGATTTTAAATTGCTCGAATTTTACGTCGAATCCATTACCGTCTGGGCATGCTGCCATCACACCAACTTTGACCGGATGGTTGTCCTGTAGCCAGGCATTGCGCATCATAGTATAGGTTTTATCATCAAAAGAATAGAAAACTTCTACCGCATCTAATCTACGGATTGCTTTTATCCATACAAATGGGATAGCGTTTTCGATCGGCACAATGCTCCAATCACTGGTTTTATGCGTTACGACGGCACTTAAATTGTACTTCCCGTCCACAAACTCAATCCCTGCTTTGATGTAGTTTTCATGATCAATCCTCAGCATCAGTCCGGCTTGATCAAACCTGTTTTTATAGTCCGCTGTAATTTTCACCTTCACCTCAAACTCGCCGCCTCGTTCTGTATAATAAAAAGGAGCATCATCTACCGTGAAACCATAGTGAGAAATTCGCCAGTAGTCACTTTTAGGGGTCACAAACATGTTCAGGGCGTCATCTTTTATTTCCCAATCGTTGGGCTCATTAAACCAGATTAGCTTGTCTAATTTTTGAGCAGCGACCTCAAAAGATAGGGATGTTAGTGCGATTAAGATGAGTACACGTACAATACTTGTCATTTTGTTCATGATTTTATAGGTAGTTTAATATATCTACGATGATATCAAAATTTAGACAGTAAAACAAATAGCGTTACTCCGACAAAACAAACATCTATTACGAATGAAAAACACATCTTTCAAACGCCTTACTTCGATTTAAAGATTGCCGCATTTTCGTGCCTCAGGTTCGCAATGATGAAATTTTTTAAAAAACTACTTAGGTTGATAAGATGCCATAAGTAGCTCTCTTTACTGTCTTTCGCAGACTACTACGATGAGTGTATCTTCCAGATCGGTAGTGAAGAACAAGTGTAGTTGGCCACCGTCTTGAATCTTATATTTCTTCCGGATTTCTTCCACTTTCAGCGGGAAGTTACGGGTGGTGATATTGGCTTTGGAGAACGTTTTCTTACGCTTCAAATCTCCAAAAGGAAATATTTCTTTGATTTCAAAGACCTTGCCCGGAAAATCAGAAACAAGCTCATCTGAAGTATACAGGTGGGAGTGAAGGTGTAGCTTGCCGAGCTGGTACTCTTTTGCTATGCTTTTAAAAGCACCTGCTTTGATGATGCTCCCATCAGGCTCGTATAAATAAGTTTGGGGCGTGCGGTATTCACTACGTAGTGCCTTCTCTTCGGCTACAGTGAACGAAAACTCCTGAATCTTATCCTTAAATAAGCGGATAGCGGATAGCAATGGCTCACCCTCATAACCTCTTTTTTGAATAAAGAGTAGCTCCTTGCAGTCATTGTCCAAACTAACCACGTATACATTGCTGACATGCTTGAGTGAACGCAATGCTTGCGTAATATCTAACAGCGGAGATACTTTGGTGATGATGCGTTCCGATTTGGAGAAAAACAACGCTTGCAGCTGCACGATATTTGGTTCGCAATCTTCTAACAAAAATACTTTGCTGTTGCTCACGCGCCGCGAAGGATCGATATAGATATAGTCCAAGCTATCGTCCGCTTGTTGCTGCAGATAGGCGATGCCATCACCTGTGATACAACTTAAGTTATGTACTCCCAGAACGCTGGCATTATGTGCCACGATAGCGGACAATGCTTCATTCCATTCACAATGGATCACTGACGCTGCATGCTGTGCCATATAACAGCTATCCACACCAAAACCGCCAGTAAGATCGATTACCTTCGCACCTTTTCGGATAATCTGCTGTTTGATTAAGGCAGTATGTTCTGATGAACATTGTTCGAGGTTGATTTTTTGGGGATAATAAATATGCTCGCTAAATGCCCAGGTCGGTAACTTCGATACGCAGCGTTGCCAACCATCTACCTGAGCCGCCAGTTCGCCGGGAGCAACGGTAGGGAAAGGACTCTTCCTCAAAGCAATGGTCGCTGGTTGCTCCTGGCGGTGGGCTAAGAGGTAGCTTTGTACGTCAGAATCCAGCAGTCGTTTATTCATCTCTTTTCTTTACCAGCATCTGGCAGGTATAACTATCTTTTAATTCCCGAACTATTTCTTTACCCACCAGCACGCGATCTATAGTTTCCTGATTATAGTAGCGAATAGTAATCAATTCCAATCCGGCAGATACGCTAACCTTATAACGTTTCTGCAAATCTTCCATCAACTTCCATACATTCTCACCAGTATCATCAATACTTACGCAAAAGCTGATTGCACTGTTGTGCATCATGTTTACCTTGATACGGTTCTCGTGAAAGGTGTTGAAAATATGTCCGAGGTTGTCTTCCACAATAAAGGAAAAGTCCAAGGGTTGAATATTGACCAGTACTTGATTGACCTTAAAGATGAAGGATGGCACTGGAAGCGTTTGATGCGTGGCGCGAATCTGTGTGCCCGGTTGTGTGGGGTCCAGAAAAGAACGCACATAAAGTGGAATCTGCGTATTTTGAAGCGGTTTAATGGTTTTTGGGTGAATAACGGTAGCTCCATAATACGTTAACTCGATCGCATCGGTGTACGACAGCTCCGGTATCAACTCGGTTTCATTAAACCATTTTGGATCGGCATTAAGTACGCCTGGTACGTCTTTCCAGATGGTAAGGTCTTTTGCGCGAAGGCAGGATGCGAAGATGGCAGCGCTGTAATCGGATCCTTCGCGACCCAGTGTGGTCGTGAAGTTCTCTGAAGTGGAGCCAATGAATCCTTGTGTAATGATAATCTCTTTCTCCAGTAGGACAGGGATTTCTCTTCTGATTTTTTCCTCGGTCTTATTCCAATCCACTGTGCCTTCCATATATCGGTTATCGGTGAATATATAATCCCGGGCGTCCAACCAGCGAACAGCAAATCCAACGTGCTGACAATAGGCTGCGATAATCTTAGTGGATAAGATCTCACCGAGAGAGACAATCTGATCGTATAGGTAATCGTAAGCATCCTGTGGATCTTCCTCTAAAATCCATTCCGCCTCTACGAGCGTATTGATCACCTCATCGAAAATGGGGTGACTTTTATCACTGAACAAATCATTTAATATGGTTAGGTGCTCAGCGCGCACCTGCTCCAATGCTTCAAATGGATCTCCTTCTCGGTGGAAGTAGCGATCTACCACTTCAGAGAGTTTATTGGTGGTTTTGCCGATGGCAGAAACCACGACCAATAAGCCATTTACCTTATATGTATCAATGATGGTCGCTACATTTCGGATGTTTTCTGCACTCTTAACGGAAGCCCCACCAAATTTAAATACCTGCATGTATGTTGTTGTGGTTATCGATACGTGTTTTCTATTTCTGCCACGATTTTGCGGCCTTGATCTGTGAGTAAATCCTTCAATTCTTTATACGGTATTTCAATACGTGTAACACCCTCCGACCAAGCCTTTATCTCATAAGGGTTATATTGGAAAACCAAACCTGTTTTACTGAATGCAAAATTATCGGCGAGCGTGAAAATACCTTCATCGAAGAAATACCGACCGGATAATGGGTCATTTGGCGCTAAGCCTTCTGTTGTTCTAAAGTGTGATTCGCCTAAATTGATAAGCTCCTGTTGGCGTTCGGCAGCAACGATCTCATTTAGAGATATAATTTTACTAGCTTTAATATCGTAATTGTTAAAGAGTTCTGCGAAGTTGCCGTGTGCACCACCTGCATATTCCTTTAATGTTTTGCTCACAACCAGTAGGTTCGGCGTGTACAATAACACGCGCGTGCTGATATCCTGAAACCAGGCATTTACTAGCTCGGGTTGTGTCGCTTCCTCCACATAACTATCGTAGTCCGCCAGAAATGACTCGCCCATTTGTTCGAGATCTGCTCGGTCTTTAACCGCTAAAGATTGCAGAATTAGAGCATTGAACTGCGAATCTTTTGACTGCGGATAAGAAACTCTAAAATAGCTGGTATCGTATTGATCTCCACGCTGATGAAAATACGGGCTACTTTGATAGTACTCCGTTATCTTATATGGAATGGTGTCGATCTTGTTCTGGGAATCTTTACCTGCCGCCGATCCATCGCCAGTAGGCGATCCGCAGCTTGAACTTCCTAAAAGGAGCAATAATAATAAGCTGGGAATTATATGGTTTCTTATGATCATGTCTATTGAGATTTAAAATGTTTTGTCACTCGTTTTCCAAAGATAGTACTTCCTAGACGAATCATATTGCTACCTTCTTCTATCGCAATAGGGTAGTCAGATGACATGCCCATAGACAGTGTGTCAAAGGAATCTGTTTTTCGGAAAAAACTCACTTTGATGCCATCGAACAACATCTTTAACTCGTAAAACTCTTCTTTTATGTGTTTTTCATTGTCCGTATTGGTCGCAATACCCATCAATCCTCGAATGCGAATATTATTTAAATCGTTCAACGATTCATCGCGCAATGCCTCGATCAATTCTGCATGGTCAAAGCCGAATTTTGCTTCTTCATCAGCGATGTGTATTTGCAGTAGACAATCAATGATCCGATTATTTTTAGCAGCATGCTTGTTAATCTCTTTCAGGAGCTTGAGTGAGTCAACCGACTGTATCATAGCGATAAATGACGCGATATACTTCACCTTGTTCGATTGTAAGTGTCCAATCAAATGCCATTCAATGTCTTGTGGCAGCGCCTCTTGTTTTGTAACTAACTCCTGCACCATATTTTCGCCAAATACGCGCTGCCCCGCTTCATAAGCTTCAAGAATGTCTTCGTTCGGCTTGGTTTTGGATACGGCTACTAAGGTTACTTCGCGCGCGCTTAACTCATTTTGTAAAGCTTCTATATTACTACGTATACTCATCTTCTTTGCATTTATTAACGAGCAATGGGATAGGCATTATCGTCCCGAATTGCTAAATTTGTACAAATTTACAAAATGCGTGCTTCATTCTTTGTGTTGATTCCACTGATTTTACTATTGGCCTCTTGTTCAGATAAAAGGCCCGACGGAATATTAGCGGAAAATCAAGCGACCAGATTGCTTACCGATGTGCACATGCTGGATGGCTATTTGCAAACATTGCCCATTGATAGTTCGCAGAAAGTAATTGATACCCTATACAAACAGCTTCTTTCTCGATACGGTCTGGATTCGGTGGCTTTTGCTCGTAATGTGGATTATTATTATGCTGATCCAGTGCTTACGGAGAAAATTTATAACACTATCCAAAAGCAATTAAGTGATGCCGAGCGAGATTTCAGTCGGGTAGATTCCTTGCGTTACGCCGCAGAACGGGACAGTCTAAATCGAATATCTCATTATCAACGATTAATGGATGTAAGGCAGAGTCTTTGGAATTTCTATCCGGATTCGACATTCCGCTTCGATTATGATAGCTATAAGGAGAGTTTGTATAGACCAAGTGGCCTTTACTACCTGTGGAAGCGGAGTGATATGACGCAGTATCGAACGGTGGCACCTCCAGCAATGGATTTGAGCCAGCCAGTAACAACGACGACCGATACGGTGAACGCATTATAATTTTATTGAGTTACATTATCTATGATATACCCTCCTAATGCAGCTGATAAGCTGGGTTTCCTCGAGATTAAAGAGTTGGTTCGGCAGAAATGCTTGAGTGAACCTGCACGAGAATTGGTGAGCAAAATACAACCTCAGGTAAACCCAGAACAGATTCAGAAATTCTTGCGCCAGACTGCCGAGTTTAAAAGCTTGTTGCAGACTGACGATCCGCTGCCAATAGATCATTTGTATCCTATCCGACCTTTGATAGAAAAGGCACGGGTGGAGGGGACTTTTTTGTTAGAAGAAGAGTTTCATCGGGTACTATTGTCATTACGTACCGTATTTGCATTGATCCGTTACTTTAAAGAGCGAGAAGGGCAATATGCACATCTGGATATGTTATTTGAACATCTGACGATTGAGAATGCAATTGTCCGCTCTATAGAACGCGTGATAGATGACCGCGGCAAATTAAAAGAAAATGCTTCGAAGCTGCTTTTAGACTTGAGCCAACAGATTCAGAAAAGCGAGCAAGAAGCACGTAAACGTTTGGAATCGGTGTTCAAAACCGCGCAAAACAACGGCTGGACAGCAGATGGCAACCTCACGATCCGAGATGGTCGATTATGTATTCCCATTTTGGCAGAGAATAAGCGGAAGGTAAAAGGTTTAATTCATGACGAATCTGCTACCGGACAAACGGCTTATATAGAGCCAGAAGAGGTGTTTCATTTAAACAATAAGGTTAGGGATTTGGAGTTTGCGCGTCGGAGAGAAGTGGTGCGCATCTTGACAGAACTTACCGACTCACTACGTCCGCATATTCCTTTATTACAATCCTATCACGGATTGCTCACTAAACTGGATTTTGTAAGGGCTAAAGCACTCTTTGCGATCGACATTGAAGCATCGTTACCGGAGATTTTGGCAACATCTGAAATCAATTTAGTAAATGCGCGTCATCCTTTGTTGTTTCTGAATGCTAAGGCAGATGGTACACACAGTATTGTTCCCCTCAATATTAAGATGGACGAGCAAGGTCGTATCATTTTGGTTTCTGGTCCGAACGCGGGTGGTAAATCTGTTTGTATGAAAACAGTGGGTCTGTTGCAATTAATGTTTCAGTCTGGTCTTCTGGTTCCAGCGGATGGTAATTCTAAAATAGGGATTTTCCGTCAGGTGTTTGCGGATATTGGAGATGATCAATCCATCGAGAGCGACCTAAGTACGTACAGCGCCCATCTTTCTAAGATGAAACACTTTACGCAGTTTGCAAATGCAAAGACATTGGTACTTATCGATGAGTTTGGTACTGGTACCGATCCACAATTTGGTGGGCCAATAGCGGAAGCAGTTTTGGAAGTGCTTAATACCAAAAATGTACGGGGAGTAATCACAACACACTATTCAAACCTCAAAGTATTTGCCAGTGACACAGCCGGATTAGAAAATGCTTCCATGCTTTTTGATAACGCAGCCATGAAACCGCTGTATATCTTGCAAATTGGCAAACCTGGCAGTTCGTACGCGTTAGAGATAGCACAAAACATTGGACTACCAAAGGAAGTGTTGCGTCTGGCAAAAACCAAAATTGGCGAACACCAGCAAAACGTGGAATCACTCTTGGTGAATCTGGAACGGGATAAAAAAGAAATTTACGATACTAAAGCCGCCATTCTAAAGCGTGAGAAGGAATTGCTGACGAAGCAACAAGAATATGAGGAGCTGCGCGATTATGTGGATACGAATAGGCGAGAGCTACTCAAACAAGCTAAAGAAGAAGCACGCCAAATCCTGAAAGACGCTAACAAACTAGTAGAAAATACCATTGCAGAAATCAAATCTGTGCAGGCTGATAAGGAGAAAACACGGGAAATCCGATCTACTTTACATCAAGCAATTGATAAGCATAGCCCGGTAAAACCTGCTGTAGCAAAGCCGATATCTAAGTCGGATGTAGCGGCGGATCAAGATCTCAAAGTAGGAGATTGGGTTCGGCTGCGCGAATCAGGTGCGGAAGCACAGGTAATGGAAATCGCTAAAAATAAAAACCTAATACTGGCGTTGGGAGAGCTTCGGACTGTGGTAAAGCCCGCCAAAGTCGAGAAGCTGCAAGGGAAGGAAAAGAAAAAAGCTGCGAAGCGGATTGGATCGCTATCGACAGGTGATGCCGCCGACTTCAGTCCTGAACTGGATATTCGAGGAATGCGTACTGATGACGCGATGCATCAGCTGGAGCTAGTATTGGATCGTGCTGTGATGATTGGTTATCCTTCTTTAAAGATTGTTCATGGCAAGGGAGACGGTATTTTACGCAAGTTTGTTCGTGAGTATTTAAGGAAGTACAGTCATATTTCCCATTTCGAAGATGAACATGCTGACCGCGGGGGCGATGGTATTACGTACGCCTACATCAAGTAGGCTAGGTAATCGTGTAACACATAGCTGTTTAGATTCGCTATAAATAACTTTGTTTGATACAGAATGACAATCTTTTTTTCCACAATTCAAAAATCTTACTTTTTCCAAATTTACAATTGGAGCACTGATATTTTAACATATCATTAACAGTTGATCTTGCACCATTGATAATTTTTCGATTTTTGAGACTTGTGCTTTAAAATTTGTACTTATCCACACATAAGGATAGTATGAATTCAATATTAAGTTTATGTTAAGCTGTTGATATACTGTTCCCTCTTCTTAATTTTGCCATGCATAATTATTCTATCAAACAAAACTTATGAAGAGATCTTTACTTTTCTTTGCGTTAGTCCTAGCTAGCTACGGAACTATCCAAGCGCAGGTCACGACGAGTAGTGTTACGGGGGTTGTAACACAGTCATCGGGGCAGGCAACACCAGGGGCTACCATCCGCGCTGTACATACGCCATCTGGAACAACGTACTCTAGTTCGACAAATGAAACCGGGCGTTTTAGCCTCGCTGGTATGCGTGTTGGCGGACCTTACCGTATAGAGGTAACTTACGTAGGACAGGATCCTGTGATCTATGAAGACGTTTATCTGAAATTAGGTGAAGCATTTTCACTAAATGTGTCTCTTAATGATGGCACAACATCTCTTGATGAAGTGTTAGTAAACGCGCGTAGTGGTAACAGAGCTTTAAAAACAGGTGCGTCTACAGGAATTAACAATCGTCAGATTCAGTCATTGCCCACTGTATCTCGCGGATTGAATGATTTTACTCGTTTCACTCCACAGGCCGATGTTAAGGGATCTTCAATTTCTATTGGTGGTATGAATAACCGCTTCAACCAGTTAACTATTGATGGCGCTGTCAGTAACGACGTGTTTGGATTAAGTGATGCTGGTACAAATGGAGGTAGTACGGGTGTTTCTCCAATTTCACTGGATGCAATTGAGGAAATGACAGTTCAGGTTGCTCCATTTGATGTAAGAGCCGGTGGCTTCGCAGGTGGTGGTATCTCCGCAGTAACTAGATCAGGAACAAATGAAATCCAAGGATCAGCCTATTTCTATACTAGAAATCAGAATTTAACTGGTAAAACTCCAGGCGGTCTTCGTGCAGATGGTCAACCAGGGACCAGACTAGAAGACTTCTCAGAACATCAATACGGTGTGCGTATTGGAGGTCCTTTGGTAAAAGATAAATTATTTTTGTTCTTAAACTATGAGCGTACAGAAAGTAATACTCCGCTAGGTTTTGCTCCCGGTGAAAATGGTTCTGAGTTGAGCGTAGCCGATGTTCAACGTGTGGCAAATCGCGCAATCGCTTTAGGGTATGATCCTGGAAGTTTTATGGATCAGTCTTCTAGCAATCAGTCGAACAAAATCTTCACTCGACTAGATTACAATATTAATGATATACACAAGCTTACCGCTCGTTATAGCTACGTAGGGGGTAGTGCCGTAGATCTGGGTAGGACTCAGCGAGCATTGACTTTTGAAAACGGGGCTATTCTTAGAGAGAGTAACACACATTCTGCGATTCTTGAGCTAAACAGTCGTTTTTCCAACGTTCTTTCTAACAATCTAGTAGTTGGCTACACATCGGTTAGGGAACCACGTTCTGCTCCAGGAGATCCGTTTCCACGTGTCGCGCTTCAGCTAGGTGACGATCGGTTCATTAATCTTGGAACGGAGCCATTTTCTACTGTCAACCAACTAAATCAAAGTATTCTTACCTTGACCAATAACTTGAACTTGTATAAAGGAGATCATACGTTGACTTTTGGTACGCACAATGAATTCTATAAAATGTACAATGGGTTTATAGGAAGTGCATTTGGTAATTATACTTTTGCTGATTCACCAGCTTCAGATATAAATCCGGCGACCGGTCAGCGTTATACTGCCATAGAAAATTTTGAACGTGGTCGTGCACGTGCATTTCAATACAATTATAGTAACACAGACGATCCTCGTCAAGGTGCAGACTTCTCCGCTTTACAATTAGGATTTTATGTGCAGGATGAATATCAGGCAACTCGCAATTTGAAGTTGACTGCAGGTGTTCGTTTAGACATACCTATGTATCTGACAGATCCTTTAGAAAATACGGATTTTAATAACTCGGCAATTGCTGCAAGGCATGGTGTGCAAACTAATAGAATGCCGAAGCCGGCCTTCATGGTATCGCCACGTATTGGTGCAAACTGGGATGTTAAAGGAGATCGTTCGACAATTGTGCGAGGTGGTGTAGGTGTCTTCACCTCAAGATTTCCTTTCGTGTGGTCCGCAGGAGCATACACACAAAGTGGTGTGCTTTTAGGAGGGAATCAATTAAATGCTGGTTCAGGTGCGCCTAATATCGATTTTATTGCTGACGTAAATAATCAACCGAAGCGTGACGGTGTACAAACTCCATCTGGAAATATATCTGTCTTGGATAGAAACTTGAAGCTTCCTCAAATTTTGCGTGCTTCTGCTGGTATTGATCATCAACTACCATGGGGTATTCAAGCATCTGCTGAATTTATGTACTCTAAAAACTTGAGCACATTTAGGTTTACAGATTTGAACATGGAAGACCCGATTGGTAGATTGAACGGATCGGATAATCGATTACTATATGCGGCGTCTACTAACGACCGTCGTGTAGTTGACAACTATACTCAAGTTATTTATGTAGATAACGTAAATGAAGGACACTCTTGGTCGGCAACGGCACAGCTTTCGAAGACCTTCAGTCAAGGTTTCTTTGGTTCCATAGCTTACACGTACACAGAAGCTAAAGATTTATTCTCTGGATCATCGTCTCAGAATCAATCAAACTTCTTCCGTACTGCCACTGTCGATGGTTCTAATCACGTAACTTTAGGTCACAATCCATTTAGTACTGGTAGCCGTATCATCGGATTCGCTTCTTACACGAAGGAATATTTAGGCTCATTAGGAACTACTATTTCATTGGTATATACGGGCCAGTCTGGTTCTCGATTTTCTTACTTAATTCAAGGTGATCCAGGCCGTGTAAGCTCTGGAAGTGCGAGTGATCAATTTGCGTTGATGTATATTCCTACCGATCAAAATGATATTAAATTGGAAGATCCTAATCAATGGGCTTCCCTCAATACTTTTATCGAAGCAAATCCTTATTTACGAGATCGTCGCGGACAGTATGCGGAACGTAATGGAGACCGTGCACCTTTTACCCATATTTTTGATTTTAAAATCTTACAAGATGTATTCACAAATATTGGTGGTAAGAAAAATAAATTGCAGTTCTCTTTAGATATTATGAATGTTGGAAACCTACTCAATAAAAATTGGGGTCAACAATATACAGGTAGTGGTAGCTTCTGGGATAATAGCTTTAGACCACTGCAGTTTACTACTCTTGATGCAGAGAATAACCCAGTTTATCGCGTAAATAATTTAGATAGAGATCCTTATTTAATATTAGATTTACCATCTAGATGGAGTGCTCAATTTGGTGTCCGTTATATCTTTAACTAGGTGTAATAGTATTGCACATCAATTAACCTTTAAAATCCCCAAGCATTCGCTTGGGGATTTTTTTATTGCAATTCTACAATTTTATCTTTAATAATAAATTAATATGTGGTAAGATCAAATTATAAAAGTCGAAGGCTATATTTGAGCGTAATAATCAATAGCAGCAAAAAGATGTACATGAAATTTTTTAAAAGCCTTATCTATCCCCAATCTATTTATGCATTAGCTGCTGCTTTATTATTGATAACAGGATGTAAGAAAGATGAACCCGGTGCGGAAGAAAATCAGTTTTGTTCCAGTCTTTCAACGCCCGTATCCGATCTGACGTTTACTAACACGGTTATTTACGAGAAGACTACTAATAATCAGTGGTGGAGGCATATTTCAGGTAGATCCGAAGTCGTTGAAGGTTGCCGGCTAAGAATTGTAAGACAAGGGAATCAGTCTGTTTATTACAATTTGGAAAAATTATTCAAATATGAACATATCACTGTTGATAACCAGAGAGAATTAAGGATTTATTTCGATTAACCGAAAATCACATTCGATGAGCGTTTATTTTTATAGATGTATAGTTAACCTAAATTAATTAAAGCTTGAAGAACACTCAAATGATCTTCGAGCTTCAATCCTATTTCTTATTCACCTTATCCCGATATCGCTTCGCAACGACCTGCGTGATCCATCTGTTGGGCAGAATGCTGAATAACGCTGCGCCGATTCGATTTTTAAGACCGGATACGCCCACATGTTTTTTCTTATCCAGTGCAATCATCAGTTCCTCCGCTACTTCTTCCGGGCTTTGCAATATTTTCTTCGCGTTTTCGTAACTCAAACCGAGTCCTTTCCCCATATCATTATCTAATCCTGCTGCTGCGTTAAAGTTAGTTTTCGTCAGGCCGGGGCAGAATAACAAAACATGCACGTTGAAAGGCTTATATTCTTGTGCAATAGCTTCTGTAAATGACCGGACAAAAGCTTTTGTAGCAGCATACGTAGCCATGTAGGGCATAGGCATAAAAGCCACCACAGAAGCAATATTGATGATGGTGCCTCGCCTTTTTTGCTTCATATCTATTCCTAAAAGTTGGGTGAATGCGACCAAAGAAGATACGTTGAGCTGAATCTGATCCATTTCTTCCTTAAGCGCTCTGGTACCAAATTCTCCACCTGATCCAATTCCAGCATTGTTAACCAATGTGTCAATTTCGAATCCTTTAGTTTTGATTTGATGATAGACTTGTTCAGGCATCTCCCGATCGGTCAAATCTGCCGACAAGTAATTTGCCCTGATGCCATATTGCTTTTCTAAAACAGTACATAGCGCGGCTAGCTTATCCGTGCTTCGAGCAATCAAAAGTAGGTTATTCTTACGTTGCGCAAATTGGTGCGCTATCGCTTCGCCTATGCCGCCAGATGCGCCAGTAATCAGGGTTACATTCATATCTTTATCCTTTACGATAATAATACAAAACGCGTGCTACGATGTTTAAAAATTTTTGCTAAAGGTGAATTTACGTTGTGCGAGGTAACTGTAAATGGTAATGATTGAGGTGCATAGAATCTGTGAAGGAGTAGGGTACCAGTGTAGTTTTTCGACAAATAGCTTCAGCAATAAATAATTGAGCACCACAGAACCCATATTGGCTACAAAATACCTGAACAAACGATTGCCGATCGGAAAGCGCATTCCATCGCTCCGAAATACGAGGTAATAGTTCAGGAAGAATCCGGTGAAAAAGGTGACGGCAAAAGACAACAAAAAAGCAAAAATATGCGGGCTGATTGTTATCAATCCAAACACATCCACATAGCGCTTTGCAATCACGTAATGATAAAACATAAAATAGAGGATCCAACTCAGCACGACATTACAGCCTCCAAAAAAGACATACTTGAATTTTTGGTAATTCAATAGATTTACCTTTCGGTTTTTGAAAGATATATTGATATCCGTATCCGCAATATAGCGTTTTAAAGTTTTTATCTTGCTATTGTTAGAATCCATAGAGGTGCTAAGATAACCAGCAAATTATAAAAAAACACCCTCGATGAATAAAATTTATCGAGGGTGTTTTACCATTAATGTTTTTTGTGCTTATTTGTACATTTCTTCGCGCTGCGCTTGTACGGCTTCCGACTGAATGTACTCGTCGTACGACATCAATTTGTCGATGATGCCTTTTGGCGTCAGTTCAATCACGCGGTTAGCTACTGTTTCCGTCAACTCATGATCTCGCGAGGTGAATAAAATAGAGCCTTTAAAATCCGTCATACCATTGTTCAACGCAGTAATTGATTCCAAATCCAAGTGATTGGTTGGTTCATCAAACATTAAGAAGTTAGCTCCTTGCAACATCATTCTGGAGAACATACAGCGCATTTTTTCTCCTCCGGAAAGTACAGAACATTTCTTCAATACTTCTTCACCAGAGAACAACATTTTACCTAGGAAACCACGGATAAACTGCTCATCTGAGTCCGGACGAGTAGAATAGGTTCTTAACCAGTCTACCAAATTCTCTTTGCTGCCTTCGAAGAAATCCGCATTTTCGATCGGCATATCTGCCGGTGTGATCGTTACACCCCATTTGAACTCACCACCAAAATCTTGATCGCGACCAGAAAGAATATCGTAAAAAGCGGAGGTTACCAAGTTGTTTTCTGCTAACACAGCGATTTTATCGCCTTTGTTCACCATGAAGGAGATGTCCTTGAAATACACCTGCCCGTCAATGGTTTTGCTCAGGCCTTCTACCTGTAAAATCTGATCTCCGGGCTCCCGATCCATCGTATTGAACATAATGGCTGGATATTTTCGGTTCGAAGGTTTGATTTCATCAATATTGATTTTGTCTAAAGCCTTCTTACGGGATGTAGCTTGTTTGGATTTGGAAGCATTGGCCGAGAAACGACGGATAAATTCCTGCAATTCCTTTACTTTATCTTCCATCTTTTTGTTCTGATCCGAACGTTGTTTCAATGCTAATTGAGAAGATTCGTACCAGAAGGTGTAGTTACCCGTGTAGATCGTCATCTTGCTGAAGTCAATATCTACAATGTGTGTACATACGGCATCTAAAAAGTGACGGTCGTGGGATACAACTAAGACAATCGCCTCATAAGAAGCCAAGAAATCTTCTAACCAAGCAATGGTTTTAATGTCCAAATCATTGGTAGGCTCATCCAGAATCAAGATGTCTGGCTTACCGAATAATGCTTGAGCCAGGAGTACGCGAACTTTCTCGTTACCATCTAGTTCTTTCACTAATTTGGTGTGCTGCTCTTCTTTAATGCCTAGATTACTCAATAGGGTAGCGGCATTACTTTCCGCATTCCATCCATCCATTTCTGCAAAAAGACTTTCCAGCTCTCCAGCGCGCTCACCATCGGCATCAGAGAAATCTTCCTTCATGTAGATAGCATCCTTCTCTTTCATGATTTTATACAAATCCTGATTCCCCATCATCACTGTTTCTAATACGGAGAATTCGTCGAAAGCGTAGTGATTCTGGTTAAGCACCGACATACGCTCACCTGGAGTGAAAGCTACGGAACCTGTAGAGGGATCAACCTCTCCAGAGATGATTTTTAAGAAAGTAGATTTTCCCGCTCCGTTTGCACCGATAATACCATAGCAATTGCCGGTGGTAAACTTCAAGTTCACGTCCTCAAAAAGTATGCGTTTTCCGAAACGAAGGGAGAGGTTTGATATATTAATCATTTAACGATGTATTTTACGTGTTAATGGAGATTACGCTCCATAAATTATAGTGTACTAATTCGGGTACAAAGGTACGATTAAAAATAGGAATTATTGACATTTATGACGAGGGCTAATCATGGTGAAGATACCGGGGTCAATGATTCAGGAATCAACTGAGATTAGATGATGTAACGAAATCGGAGTGCTTTGAAAAGTACTACCGCCTCTCGAAATACTGGTTTTCGTGGATTGATCTACTAGTCCTTTCGATATATATTAGTACTCGTATTTTATCTATAAAAGCGCTATGAAGAAACTATTCATTATTTTGACATTAGGATTGTTGTTTGCAGCATGTGCAAAAGACAATACCGAAAGTATGGAAGATAGAAATTTTAATAAGCTTTTTGGCGGCAAGCCTTATATAGGTACAGCTAGGGGAGTGCGATCACAACCTGGCACAGCAGATTATACCTGGAATGGAGAAGGTCGTGTTGCAGTGATTGAAGCTTCGGGCGATTCAGTCTCCGTGGTGTTTATGGCGGATTTCGCCGATGAAGGGGAAATAAACCTTAAGTTTCGAGGTAAAATTGACGGGTCTGATTTAAGATTGGAAGCGGCAGGAAGTACTAGCTACTTTTTGATCACTAATGAGCAGATTGACGGAAAGATTGAGAACGCCTCCCAAAGCATGGTTTTCGATGGGATCTTGCAGCGCGGAAAAGCAGATATGACCTTGAGTGTGTATTTTAAACAGACGGATGGCGCATTTCCTGCAGGTTCTACATTAAATTTACAGTTAAATACTAGCCGTGAAATTCCTAATGATGAAGACAATGATGCCGGATGTCAGATGCGTTTGGTTCCGATCTGGAGCCCCAATGGTATCACCATGGGCATGGTGCCTGATTGTTAGAGAGTTGAATGATGGAGCTGTTTCGGTGAAAACGACGGAAGAAGATGATCAGTGCTCTACTGATCTGATCTTAAATCACTGGCATAGCTTTTATATGCTTTGGTAAAACTAGACATATAATCTTCAAATATTCGATATGTCGATCGATTAGCCGCATATGTTCCTAGTTCGGATATTTATATTCTGACCTTAAAGCGTTAATTGATCGTATAGTTGCTGGCGTTCTAACTCATCCCGTACATCAAGGACGTTCATATCAAAATCTGGCGAAATTAACACACAATGAGGTATCCTTTCTACGAAGAATTTTTGCCTCACTTCTTTTACACTCTCGAATGCCAGCAACGATGGCCAAGGAATGTCATGCTCTTCCACTACTTTTCGAAAATTAGCTATTTCTTCCTGTCGATCTATCGTGATGTAAGTTATGTTCAGTCTGTGTCCTAAATCGTTATAAATCTTTTTGAGCAATGGAATTTCTTCTAAGCATGGTATGCACCAAGACGCCGTGAAAACGATTAAGTTGTATTTTGTGGAATCTTGAATTATCTTTTCCTGTTTTTTTGTATAAAGGGAGGGTAAGCTTTCGTTTTCAAATTTACCGTCCACAAACCGTTTTATTTGTGTCGCCCAAAATCCGTCTTTATATTTATCGGAGAGATTATCGTAAATGCTCTGAATGTCTTTTTTAGACTTATAGTTTGTAAGCGAGCTCGCGAGTTGTGTTATCAGGTATCTGGAATCAGGATGCTGTTTAGCGATATGTTTATACGCTGCAAGCTGCTCCTCATACGGCTTATCTTCGTCGTCAAACATGCTGAAAGAATGCGCTGCGCTTCTGACTCTAATATCAGACTCTATATTGTTTTCCGCTGTTATAGAAAAATCATATCTAATTATATCAGCTGTGATTAACGAATCTTCTTTATTTTTTGTCTTTAGCGAAATATACTGATCTGGATTAACCGATTTTTCTTTGAATTTGGCATAAATATAAGTATCCTCATCTTCCACGCCTACGTTTCCTATTGGTTGTTCGCTATCAGAGTCTTCTGAAATAAATCTGACTAACGATATGGTATTGCTTACAGAGTCGTATCCTTTCACACGTAAACTCATCGATTGTGAGTTTAATACAATGCTGTCCGGGATGGTGAATTTCCACATATATGTCTCCATTCGTTGACCTTCGATTGCTATTTTTCGATCTTCGGTATAGTCTAGGAGTGATAGATCCTCAAACGGAGCTTCTTCTAATTTCACAAATAGACGATACGATATGGTTTGCGCAAGGAGGCTAGGGCCCGATACAAAAAAAGCGGATAGGATACATCCAATAATGATTAGGTTTCTTTGCATTGCTTTCATCTGTGGGTTATTTATGAATTTCGGTTTTCTCATAAGAATGTGGGAATAGAATTATACATAATGTTACCTCAAAAAGATTTATATACTAGATGGCGATTGCTGTCGTTACCCCTTCTCGCTGGACGTTCATGGCTTACTCTTTAGACAGCTCGTTAAGATATTGAAAATAGATTTATTGCACAACACAAAAAATCCCTCATCTTTCGATGAAGGCTTTTGTTGCGGAGAGTGAGGGATTTGCTGCGTCATTCAGTAATCTCCTCATATGTTTGTGTAAATTCATATAAGCATAACAATTCCTTAAAAAGAGTTTGTGTGGAAAGCCAATACCTTTGTGGCACCTATGAATGAAATACATGCACTACAATCGGATAACGAGCTTGTCTTTAATAGGATTTACGAAGATTATCATCCGCGTATCTACAGTTTCATACTGAGTAGAACCAAATCTACCTACCTAGCCGAAGAGGTTACACAACTTACCTTTATCAAATTCTGGAAAAGTCGCGATGCATTAAGTCATACATTGGAAATCCATATACAGCTCTTTGGTATGGCTAGGCAAGTGATGATTGATTTGCTGCGAAAAGAGGCTGCTCGCTTCAAGTATGAAGGAGATACGGCAGAAACGCCGCTCACCAATTCCCTAATCAATGCCATCGAAAGTAAAGATATCTTGCAAATTATAGAGAAGGATATTGAGAGCATGCCCAAAATGCGACGATTGGTTTTTGAGCTTAGTCGCAAGCACGCCATGTCGCACCGAGAAATTGCAGATATGTTTTCTATTTCTACTAAAGCAGTAGAAAAGCATATCGGAAAAGCATTAGGCCAACTAAAACAACACCTGTACTCTGTGATGCTCTAATGCATGGTATGTAGTCCCGAAACACGAAATCATACCGACTTTTCAAATCCAGATTAAATAATTGTTAAGCAGATAGGGATGGTGGCTTGAGCCGCGTATTCCTAATATGAAGTCTAAAAAGAGAGCGTCCCCCAATCGGGAATGGACGGATCGAGAACGCCAATTGCGCGAATATCTTTGGAACGATCCGGGGATCGTCGAACGTTTATTTACGGATGATGCTTGGAAATCGTATACCGACGATCTCCCACACTCCGCTATTCCTAGCGAACAGATGTCTGCCCGTCTGCAGGAGTTGATGGCGGCCGACAGCCGAGATAAACTATGCACGCTAAGGCGCATGCGTCAACGTCAGCAATTGGCAAGGTACGCTATCGCAGCAGCAGTACTACTTTTCTGCGGTGTGTTTAGCTGGCAGGTATGGTTTAGTAGCGCTCCAGATAACCTTACCAATAACCCTATTGTAGCTGTTGCACCGCTACCCGACACGTCGTCGACTGTCTTGGTCAATGAGAGCAAGCAGCCTCGGCATTTTACGCTTCCCGATGGATCTACAGTGAAACTCTATTCGCAAGCCAGATTGACTTATCTAAGTAGCTTCTCACCGAGCAGTAGAGAATTACATCTAGCAGGAAAGGCCTATTTCGATGTGGCCAAAGACGCAGCAAGACCATTCACCGTGTATGCCGGCGCGACGAAGACGACCGCTTTAGGGACTTCATTCACCATCAATACACTCGAAAAAAACCAACGTACATCGGTCACCTTGCATACCGGCAAGGTGGCGGTAGCGCCGATTACGATGCAGGCTGTGATGAACCGAACCATCTTGAGTACACAAGGCGAACGAATCTTATTTGATGAGGCATTTCACCTAATCGCGCACCAGACACCCAACGTACAAAAACAAGCAAAAGAAGTACTCGATAAGTCGGAAAATACGGCTGTTAACCATGGTATGTTAACAATGGACAAGATTCCATTGGCACAAGTGATGACCCAATTGGGCAATGTCTATGGAAAAACAATTCACTTTGGCGAGCCTTCACTACAGCAGATCCAATACACAGGTACTGTTGACCTAGCTAAAGAAAAACTGGCTGACGTATTGGCAATCATCTGTCTGATCAATGATTTACGCTATACCGTGCAAGAAGACGGTTCTTATCTGTTGCTGCGCCAAGCGAAGCCTGAAGAAATTAATAGCATACACCAAATCGATACAATAAAACAATAAACCAAACAACTTAAACATGTCACACCATTTGCACACTTTTCAAAAAGTCATGGTACTTTTTGTTCTCCTAGGCGCGACGATCGGTCGAAGCCACGCCCAACAAGTACAAGTACGGGGCGGTACACAAAATGAGTCTGGAGGTTTCTTATCCGGCGTTGGGATCGATGCGGTTCATACCGAAGACGGCTTGAGTTACACGACCACTTCTAACAATCAAGGATTGTTTTCATTCAGTGGTTTGCCGACGGGAGGGCCATACCACTTTATATTCAATTCACTGGGTTTTGAGCCTGACACCTTACGCGGCTACTATATAAGATCGGGCGAGGTGCTGGCACTCAGCATCAAGATGCGTCCGGTAACTACTGCAATAGAGGAAGTGGTGATTGGTTACGGAAGAATTTCCCGTAAGGATGTGACGAGTTCGATCACGACCATCGAAGCGGAAAATATGAATGTCGGTGTGTTGACCTCGCCTGCGCAAATGTTGCAGGGCAAAGTTCCGGGCTTAACTATTTCTACCAATAACAGTAACCCAAATGCGACGCCTTCGGTGAGTTTGCGGGGAGCATCTACCTTACGGACTGGCGAAGCCATGGAGCCGTATTATGTGATCGACGGTGTTCCGGGCGCTTCACTGGCGCTAGTAGCACCAGATGATATTGCGAGTATCAATGTACTTAGAGATGCATCTGCAACCGCTATCTATGGTTCGAAAGCAGCCAATGGCGTTATTATCGTGAGCACCAAACGTGGCAAAGCCGGACAAACGGGCGTTTCGTACAATGGCTATGTGGCGCTGGATAAAGTGGCGCGCCGCTATGAAATGATGAATGGCCCGCAGTACCGTCGATTTGTCGAAGAAAACAACTTTAGCATAGAACCAACGGACGATCTCGGTGCCGATACAGATTGGCAACGAGAAGTAGAGCGCACCGGCGTGTCCAACAATCACAACATTTCTCTACTAGGTGCTACCGAGCGTACCCAATACAACGCCAGCATCAATACCTTTCAGAATAATGGGGTGATAAAAGGTACTGACATGGGGCGGCAGATCGCTCGCGGTTTCGTACAGACCAAAGCGCTGAGTGATCGACTAACCGCTTCATTCAATGTCAATGCCAGTATTACCAAGCAAAATGATGTGCTTGCGCTTGGCGACGGGCTGAGCGTGTACGACGCCATGTATTACTATTTGCCAGTTTCGCCCGTTAGGCAGGAAGATGGATCGTGGTTTGAGAAGACAGACCGCTCTCAATACGTAAACCCGGTATCCTTGATCGAAGAAAATGCAAATTTTACAAAAACCAAGGTATTGCAGACACACGCGCGTTTGGGCTATGAGATACTGTCGGGCTTGACCTACAATTTGGATCTGTCGATGCAAAACCGACAGTTCAACCCCTCGCAGTATTACACCAGCAAATCCATGGCAGCGCGTAATCAAAATGGCCGTTCTATCCGCGCCGCAGTGGAAGACGAGCGTAAAGTAATGGAGATGAACTTTAACTACGAGAAGACATTTGGCGACAAGCATAAGCTGAATGCACTAGCCGGTTATTCTTGGGAAGAAAACAATAATAATGACGGTTTTCAACTCACTACATCCGATTACTATGATGATGGCTTAGGATATTACAATCCCGGAATGGCCAATGTGGTCGACTTGCTTGGATTCGGTAATTATTACCTGTCCACCTTACGCATGATCTCTTTTTATGGTCGATTGAATTATACGTATAACAGCAAGTACATCTTTCAGGCAACGGTACGTCGCGATGGTTCTTCTGCATTTGGTGAGAACAATCGCTGGGCAACATTTCCATCCATCTCTGCTGCATGGCGCCTGTCAGAAGAAAGCTTCATCCAGGATTTGGGTGTTTTCAACGATTTGAAACTACGTGCTGGTTATGGCGTGAGTGGCAATTCATTAGGATTTGATGTGTTTACAGCGCGCCGTGTATATGGAGCTACATCAAGCTTCTACACGGACGCCAACGGGCGCGACTTACGGACTTTGGCCGCTTTACGCAATGCAAATCCTGATTTAAGATGGGAACGTACAGGGATGCTCAATCTAGGTTTGGATTTTGCCATCTTGGATAATAGGCTAAGTGGTACCTTGGAATACTACACCAAAAATACGACTGACTTAATTTATGATTATGCGGTATCCACTACAAAATACCTGTATAGTTCCTTAACGGCGAATGTGGGCGAGATCAACAATCGCGGTGTAGAGCTTACCTTAAACTTTGCGCCACTGCGTACAGGAAGCCTACGATGGAACACCGATATCGTAGCTTCGCATAATAGAAATGAGGTAACTCGTATATCGAATCAAGAGTTTTCGACGGCATATATCGACCTGGCAAATCTGGGCGGTGCCGGACAAAGTAATGCGTTTCAACAGCGCTTGATGGAAGGGGCACCTATTGGACAATTCTATACTTGGGAGTGGGCTGGCTACAATGAAGAAGGCATTTCCACATTCTACGAGCGCGATGCACAAAGTGGTGAGCGCACAGGTAATACCACCATTACGCCAGTAAATAAAGATCGTGCAATGACTGGTACGGCACAACCACGCTATACCTTGGGTTGGAACAATAATTTTCAATACCGCGGTTTTGCGTTAACTGGTATGTTTCAAGGCGTATTTGGTCATCAGATCATGAATGCTACACGTGCTCGCCATTCTAATGTGGTCGGTAATGCGGGGCAAAAAAATGTCTTGGCTAGCGTGTTTGAAACCGAACGGATGACAGATATCAATGCCCATTATCTATCTGATCGCTATTTGGAGAACGGTGATTACCTACGTTTGGCTTACTTGACGTTGGCTTATCAAATTCCTACCAGTGGCACTTCAATCAAAAACCTGCGCGTATATGCTACTGTAAATAATGTATTCACACTCACCGGATATAAGGGTGTAGATCCTGAAGTGGATCTAGGCGGTTTGATGCCCGGTATCGATAATCGCCAAACTTATCCGCGTACTCGCACCTGGATGTTTGGTCTAAACTTTAACTTATAATCTGAATCAATCATGAAATTATCTTTCTATACTTCTATTATATCCAGTGCATTAGGTACGGCTTTGTTACTTGCATCTTGTACTGATCTGGATGTAGATATTAAATCTCAATACACCGAATTTCCCACTACAGAGCGCGCTGCCGAAGCGATCTCGGCAGATGTATATGCTGCCTATCGAAGTGCCTTGGGCAACAATCATTGGATGGTGCAAACGATATCATCTGATGAAGCCGTGAGTCTGGCCATCGGTACAGATTACTACGATGGTGGCCGCTTTCGCGAATTGCATGTGCACAATTGGACGGCGGATAATGCGCTTTTGCCAGGTATCTGGAATGGCGCCATGTCTGGCATCAACCTCGCCAATAATGTTCTCGCTATCTTCAATGATGACGAGGGCGAGAGCGCCGCACCGATGCGTGCCATGCGCGCGTACTTCTATTTTATCCTGATGGACAACTTTGGCGCTGCGCCGCTTATCGTATCGAAGGTAGACCAGATCCCAGAACGAACTTCACGTGCCGAGATTTGCCAATTTATCGAATCCGAATTGTTAGCAGTACGTGAGCGTTTGCCGGTTGCCGTTTCTGCAGCTACCTATGGTAAAGCAACGCGCCATATGGCAGATGCATTGTTGGCGAAGCTGTACCTCAATTGGAGCGTGTATACGGCGGGCGATGTCGCGACCTATACTCCTGCAATGACGAATGAAAAACTAAATGAAGTCGTGGCTTTTTGTGATGAAATCATTCAATCCGGACAGTTTAATCTTAGCAGCCATCGCTTTTTGGAGAAGTTTAGACCAGATAATGGTCCGCAGATTCGAGACTTTATATTCGCCATGCCTTATGATCGGGAGAAACAGCAGGGAATGACTTATGCTCGTTTCTGGATTCACCGTAGTAGTCAAAATCAATTTGCTCCGCTGCCGCAAAGTGTGGGGGGAACGTTACGCGTATTGCCCACGTTCCTAGAAAAATTTAATCTTCCAGGTGATGAACGCAATGCTTCGTATATGGGTGGTTTGCAATATTACTGGTCAGATTACGCGCCCGATCTTAGTCGACCATTCTTAATCAGAACGTCCAAACGAGGTATCGATCAGGATTATACGGGTGCAGATGCGGATGCCGTGTTTAACTGGCATATGGAAACGACCAAAGAGATAAAATTGCGCCCTGATGGTGGACCAACCCTAAATGCGGGTAATGACCAGAAGGGGAGATCTATGGGATATCGTTCTGTGAAATTCTATATGGATGTCAATGTGACGGCTGCAAATCAGCGAAGCCAAAGTAACGATGTACCGATCTTTCGCTATGCTGATGTCTTACTGATGAAAGCAGAAGCGATTCTTCGTGGTGCTGCGCCAACACAAGGGCAAACAGCGCAATCGCTGATTAATGAGATCCGTACTTATGTGAAAGCACCAAATCTGACACAACAGCCTACACTGACTGACTTGTTAGACGAGCGCGCACGCGAATTTGCAGATGAATCGTGGCGCAGAAATGACCTGATTCGCTTTGGTGTGTTTGAGCAAGATTGGGGCTTCAAGTCGCTTTACACAGCAGGCTACAGTGAAAACTTCCGTAGAATATTTCCTATTCCGCGTCCGGTAATGGAGGTCAATACCAATTGGACACAAAATAATGGATACTAGCAAAGACAACTACTGATGAAGAGAAGAGACTTTATGAAAAGTACACTAGGCACGGCGCTCAGCGCCGGACTAGCTACGGTACCGCTAGTGAATGGTATGGCAGGAACTCCAGAAGACATGGAAGGTACGGCTGTAGACGGACGTGTGGTAGCCAAGGGCGAATACGATGTGCATTTTGTCGCTATTGGTGATTGGGGGCGTAACGGTGCAGACCACCAACGGCAGGTAGCGGTGCAGATGGGAAAGTGGACGACAGCACATCCGAATGACTTCATCATATCCACGGGCGATAATTTTTACCCATCTGGCGTGGTCAGTGAGCACGATCCCTTATGGCGTTATTCCTTCGAAGATATTTATTCGGATTTTTCGTTGCAGTGGGATTGGTATCCCATTTTGGGAAACCATGATTACAAGTCAGATCCTGATGCACAAGTGCGATACAGCAAGATTAGCCGAAGATGGAAGATGCCTGCGCGTTATTATAGCAAAGAGTTTCGTTTGAAGGATGGTAAAACAGCCTTATTGGCATTTATAGATACCAATCCTATGATCCCGGAGTTTTACAGCAACAAAGAGTATGGTCCGCATGTGGAAGGGCAATATCCTGAACGGCAATTGGACTGGCTGGATGAGCTCCTTAGCACGTCGACGGCGACTTGGAAAATCGTGGTGGGGCATCATCCAATCTATACAGCTGGTCCTCGTACAGAAAACTATGATACCAAGGCGGTGCGCAAGGTGTTGCAACCTATTCTGGAAAAACATCATATTCCTGTCTATTTATCTGGTCACGAGCATTCGCTACAGGATGTCCAAGAGGGAGGAACCTGCTTTCGCCAGTTGATCTCTGGTGGCGGCTCTGAAGTGACGCCCGTGAAGCCGGATTTGGATTTTGTAAATTATGCAGCATCTGCCTATGGCTTTATGTATTTCAGCCTCAACCAAGAAAAGATGCAAGTACAATGCATTGACCATCAAGGAAAGGTGTTGTATACAACAGAAATAAATAATACGTGATCCATGCGTCGAATAATTCACGATGGGCGTCGTAAACTTTGTTTTGCAGGGAGTCCAAATAGTGGTTGATAAAAGAATCCCTCATCTTTCGATGAAGGATTCTTTTGCGGAGAGTGAGGGATGGGTTTAGCCCCACTTCCCCAAACGCAGCCCTAAACCTCCAAGGATCGAACCCCTGGCCAACCCTTCTGTTCGAACCCTCACAACACAAAAAATCCCTCATCTTTCGATGAAGGATTTCCTTGCGGAGAGTGAGGGATTCGAACCCCCGGACCTGTAACAGTCAACAGTTTTCAAGACTGCCGCATTCGACCACTCTGCCAACTCTCCGCTGCAAAGGTAGAAAATTACCATATAGCTCCAAAACATATTTTTTAGTGTGCTGAAAATGAATATTATGTATTTTTAACAGCATGAAATCTGCATTTTATCTGTACAATACCCCAGCTATTAATGTCTCAGAAGTTCCAAATTCGTTTCGTTATTACGCTTGTGTGACGATATAGAAAGAAGTAATTTCGCGTTGTATATGGCAGCACCTCGGAGAAGCAGAAAACAGGTAGTCGTTTCGACTAAGAAAGAACGTTTGCCGTACCTTCTTTGGAGTATTTTTATCCCGTTGATCTTAATAATGATAACTGGCCTATGGCATTATCGAGCAGGCATTATATATTATACACAGACATTTTTTAGTAATGATAAGCCCGATCAACCTGGTAATAAGAGGTACGATGCTAGGAATATTTTTCTAATGTCCCAGCATAAAGATTATACGTTTGGAATGGATGTTAGTCATTATCAGGGGCATATTGTTTGGGATAGTATACGTACGATCAATGATCAATTTCCACTAGATTTCGTTTTTATTCGAGCCACTATGGGAGAGTCGGGCAAAGACCGGGAATTCAAAAATAACTGGGTAGGGGCTAGTCAAAAATCAAAAATAAAGGGCGCCTACCACTATTATCGGCCCAATGAGAATTCGCTAAAGCAAGCAAAGAACTTTATTAGGCAAGTGAAGTTGCAACCGGGCGATCTTCCGCCGGTACTCGATATTGAAGAGTTGCCACGTAATCAATCACTTCAAAATCTTCAAAAGGGTTTAAAACGATGGTTGATCACGGTGGAGCAACACTATAAGATCAAACCGATCGTTTATTCTGGTGATAGCTATTATACAGACTTTTTAGAAAGAGAATTTTCTGATTATGTATTATGGATTGCTAATTACAATTTTTGGGTCGAATCGCCCAAAGATCATTGGGATTTTTGGCAATTTTCAGAAAAAGGCAGCGTCAACGGGATCGCATATCCTGTCGACTTAAACATGTACAAAGGCAATATAGAAGAGTTGGAAAAGCTGTGCCTGCCGTTCTGATTTTTTTGGTTAGTTTTGCTATAAATTAAGGGTTAATGTCAAGAGAGAAAAGACTTATTTTGCTGTCTTTGTTCACAGGTGTCGGATTGATGCTGGTGAAGTTTATGGCGTATTTTATCACAGAATCCAATGCGATATTTTCGGATGCCGCCGAGAGTATTGTCAACGTGGTCGCCTCTTCCTTTGCGTTCTATAGTATCTATCTGTCCGCTCGGCCAAAGGATGAAAATCATCCCTATGGGCATGGTAAGGTAGAATTCTTTTCAATCTTTGTAGAGGGAGGATTGATTTTTATCGCGGGTTCTATTATCTTGGTCAAAGCGTTCTATGCCCTGATCGTACCTTCTCCAATCACCAATATTATGGAGGGGTTGTGGCTAATTCTTGCTACTGCGATCGTAAATTTCGGTGTTGGAGAATATTTGAAAAGGAGGGGAGCTACTCTTCGCTCGATGACCATCGAAGCGGATGGGAAACATTTGCAGATTGATGCGATCAGCTCTATCGGATTGATCGCCGGGCTTTACCTGATGAAGGTCACACAAATGGCTTGGATCGATACGGCGCTTTCTGCAGGGTTGGGTAGCTATATATTGTGGAGTGGATACAAGATGTTGCGAAAGTCCATAAGCGGTCTCATGGATGAATCTGATGTCGAGGTGATGCAGGAGGTGGTAGATGTGTTGGGGACAACTCGTAAAGAGGATTGGATTGATGTACACAATATGCGCATTCAGCGTTATGGCAGAGAGCTGCATGTAGACTGTCATCTCACCATGCCGAAATATTACACACTAACAAAAGTACACGACGTAATCTCTGATTTTGAACATACTTTAAATAAAGGCTTGGATATGCCGACCGAGCTTTTTATTCACGCTGATCCCTGTATGCCGCAATGCTGTCATTATTGTAATGTCAAGGATTGTCCTATTCGCGCCGAGGAGTATAGCAAGCATATCGATTGGACATCCGTTAATCTCCCGAAGAATATGAAACATTTTAGGGAGTGTTAAATAACGTTTATCCCAAAAAAATGCGTACTTTTGTATCCTTGTAATTATTGCGAATCTTACTATTTGGGGTCGACCGGAATTGACAGGATAGCGATGGTTATGTAAGCATGCAGTGCATTGTTAGTCTAGCACTATAATCTGAACTTTCAACTTTACAACTGGCGAAGAAAACTACGCCTTAGCTGCTTAAGTTAGACTTAACATAGCTATTTGTCTCGTTAGACTTCGTTCTACCGTCTAACATCAGAGGCATCGAACTGTAGAACTGGTTAATGTGATGTTACTAAGCATTGACAAGATTCAGTAACTAAGGAGCAGGGTATAGGTAAGCGACTCACCTTCCAGGTTCCCGACAATTAAAGAGAAGCTAAGCATGTAGAAAGCGTAGATCATACTATGTTTGGACGAGGGTTCGAATCCCTCCGGCTCCACAAAAAAGCTCAATCGAAAGATTGGGCTTTTTTTGTAAGCGAGGGATGAGAATCCGACAGGAGGGTTCGAACTGTTTTCGCTGCGGGCCGGTGTGCGGGGTTATGGGACGCAAGCAATCCCTCCGGCTCCACAAAAAAGCTCAATCGAAAGATTGGGCTTTTTTTGTGACCGAGGGATGAGAACCCGATAGGAGGGTTCGAACTTTCTTCGCTGCGGGCCGGTGTGCGGGGTTATGGGACGCAAGCAATCCCTCCGGCTCCACAAAAAAAGCTCAATCGAAAGATTGGGTTTTTTTTGTAAGCTAGGGATGAGAACCCTTCAATCAGGTTCTTACTTAATGCCTGCGGATTTTTGGTACGAAAGCAATTCCGCTGGTTTCCTATTTCAATATGTAAAATAGTTGAAATTAGATAGTTATTGTATTTACTATTGTTAGTACGATTTTGTAAATCATGGCTTAGAGAATAAATAAGCAAAGGAATTATTTGTTCTTATTTAAAGCCATAAAAGACATTTTCAAATCAATGATGAATTAGGCTGCGAACACATGAAAGGCGCAGCAAACCAGATAGCCGATCACCACCATCTGAATAGTATTGATGTTAAAATGAGCAATATCATTTGGTGTATATATTTTTTTCTCAACATAGGTAATGTTTTATAAATAATGTGGAGAAATAACATGCTTATAAAGGTTATTTCGAATACTAGTTAAATTAGTAAAAGAGGCGTGTGAGGTAAAGAATGCGAGTGATATGGTGGTTGATATTGGTAATAAGTCGCCAATTTTGTACTATACTAAATTGATAAACGTTTAGGTAGATAATCACTTTTATCATTCTTTAACCATTAATAATTAAGTCTCCCTATTACATCTTTATCTATCTTTATTTAAGTTACTTGTGTGGTTTATATAGGCATAATTTGTTTCGTGTATAACAACTAATTTTGCGGAATATTGATCTTATGCAAATGCTTGATGGTTTTTATAGGTAATGCAAATATCTCGATGTTTCATTATTACTACTATGATTAGTTATAAAAAATAATATTAACATTTTAAATTTTCCTTTTATTATTAAATTTTATATATTAGCAAAAACTATTTATCTCATGTGTATGAAATTAAAATTAATTGGAACTTTCTTACTATTGGCTACAATGGTAGGTTGTTCAGTATCCGAACTTGAAAATTTAAATGATCAAGACCAGATTGATCAAGAAATTAAAAAAAGGAAATCAACAATCAGCAGAAGCGTAATGGCAGCTTCGGATCATGGCCCCACTAATTTAATTGGTCATGGTTATGACGCGACTGGTTTATATGCTAACAGAGTCTCTGCAAAGTTAGCAGTTATTGATGTGCCCAAGTTTATCGCCAACAATAATGAAAGATTTATAGATGATGTTGGTGTGAATGACGATTTTAGATATATAATAGCGGATAATGCGGAAAGCTATTCTGATTCTCTATCGATAAACATTAATAGCGGTTTTGGAGTGAAAAAAATGTTCCGTACTGAAATAAATGCCTCATTCGGTGGAAGTTCTGCTTATCATGGAAGTTATTCATTAGCAAGTGCTAACAAACGAATTTTTATGAGGACATTGAGATTGGCAACGGCAGTCGAGGATCTGAGAAATAACTATCTGAGTCGCGAATTTCTGGAAGATTTAGAAAAGTACTCTCCTCAAGATCTTGTGGAATTTTACGGAACCCACGTTTTAACTCATATTCATTTGGGGGCAAAATTTTGTTTGGGTTATAAAACAGAGACCAATACAGAAAATAAACATCAGTCAGTAGCGGCGGGGCTAGCACTAAATGGGTTACAAAAAGTATGGAATGTAAAAGTAGATTTTGCTTACAATCATTCTGCAGCTAATTCCAATTCTAAACAGCAGATTAACTATAGATCAATTGGTGGAGACGGTAGCAAAGGATTGGTGGGAGAGATGATTTTAGATGGCAAAACGCCTCAAAAGATTAATATCGACAACTGGCAATCTACCGTAAACTTAAAAAATGCGGTATTGATTGAATATGGAAAAAATGGAATGGTACCGATTTATGAGTTTATTTCAAATCCTACAAAAAGGGAGTATATGAAAATCTATTTGGAATGGTATCTAAATAAGAATTCGACAAAGATTACACTTAATAAGATTCCTGTATACAGATATTATTGGACTTGGGCTCAAGATCATATTTATGACCCTCGCCCAAACTTAAGAGATTATGACTCAAATCTACAAAAGGAACATATTCCATTCTATGTGTATAACTATCAAGCACCCAATAGTGTTCCCGTTTATAAATATTACATAAAGTCTTATAAATCACATGTGTACTACACCGACCCTAATTTGCAGCGTCGAAATTCAGACCTTTCAAATCAGGGTATAATATTTTACGTTCCGAAAGCTACTGTACCTGGGGCAGTTCCTATTTATAAGCATTTTCATGCCTCTATGCACGATCATACATTTGAAAGGAATAATTATTTTATAGGATGGGAGAATCAAGGCATTGTATTTTATGCTTTTCCCAAGCCGCAGTAGTAATTAAAGTCAGTAAGATTTCGAACCCAAGCTTTTAAATTAGCTTGGGTTTTTTTGTGGAATTACAGTTTGATTGTATGCAGTAAAAGGTGTGTAAAAGCAGTAGTATAATCTTGCGCATCCTATTCCCTAAGCGCAGATATTGTAATTGCTTGATAGCCTTAATTTAGTATAATATACTGGTGAGGTGGTTGTCAATGCATCTTAGCTAATCCAATTCATATTCGGGATTAATTTCTTACGTGCAATCGGATACAATAGCTTAATAACGGTCTGAAGAGACCAAAATCTTGCTAAAACACCAATATCTATCTGCGCATTAGAGTAAATATAAATTCATAAAAATAAAATTATTTTTAAATTATTGTTTTTATTTATGTATTGAATCCAAGTATAGCAAATTAATGTTATTTTTTTATTTTGTAGTTATGTTATATCTTTACATTATATTTATAATAGTATTAGTTATATATATTAAATTATGTCAATCGCTGTATTAATTTTTACATGATTTTTGTTGATCAATCTTAATTTTATTACAAACAAAAAGAAATAATGATACCTGAAAAGAAACAATATGTCTCTCCGGAAATACAGGTTGTGTTTCTTGCGCTTGAAGAGAACTTTTCTGCCTCATCGGCAGTGGTGAGGCTAGGTGGACCGAACTCTTCGAATACTCCTGAGATAGAGGGTTGGGAAGATCAAAACTCTTCGAGCAATTTATATTTTTAAACATGATGTCAAATTCTGTTCAAAGACATGGGATTATAGTTTATGCCTTCTTGGCAGTTATCATTTCTAGTCTAATCTTTTCTTGCAAAGAAGATTTGAACAGCATTAGTGGGGAATCAACGTCTATTTCTGTAGATATCATTGGCATTACAGAAGAAATAGAGGCCGGGCAGGGTTTAGGTCTTGGAATATTACCACGCGCTGCTTCAAAAATACTTGAAGCACAGGTACCCATTTCTCCAAATAACGTTATTAATTTTTCGGATCTATCAGATGTTCAGGCGACTATTATATCTGAGCAAACAGGTATCGACGACAGATCTTCTATTAACGAATTTGATAGGAATCCCACGATGTCGATGCTAGCAAGTACACAAGCAAGAGCTTCAACTTTAATGACGCAAGGTAGAACATACAGATTACTACTTTATTATAAGAGGAATGGTCAGTTTGCCATGTCTGTCTTAGCAAACGCTGGTACTACCACTAACATTGAAGTTGTACTCAATGAAGAGTACCTCTGGTATGCTTACTCCTATAATGATACCCAGGATATCCCACAGCCAGCAAATACTCAAAACCCAAGCATACAGACTCCGATAGAGAGGGATCTTTTATACGCTGCCGGCGAATTTAGAACTGTTCCGGGAAATACAACGTTGCCTATCACGTTCAAACACGAGTTGGCAAGAGTTACCGTTCGGGTAAATGCCGAGCCGATATATGCTCAAATCGTGGATTTGAACGCTATTTTTACAGATGAAACGCTAAGACAGGCAAGATTTGATTTGCGTGCTGGTACTAAATCGGGTATTACCCCCATCGCCACAGGCCCGCTTACTTTTAGCAATGTAACGACAGGTTCTGACGCGGTTAAGATAGCGACGTACTACACTGCCGACCCCTCCAACCTGAGCAATGTCCAGGTTAGATTCAATGCCCTGTCGGTTCGCTATCCTAATGGTCGAGTGGAGCAATTAGTGGTCAGTGGGTCACCTCTTACGCACACGGTTGGTAACTTTACACGACCTAGGGTCGGGATGTCACTAAATGGTAGTGTTAACCTACTTCGTGTAATTTCTGGTAAAAGAATTTTACATGTAAGCACTGATATCATTTTCGGTTATTCTGCTGGAGACCTCAATAGGGCATCTTACCGTATGTTATATGAGCCGCGTAATTTTGGAAATCAGACCAATAGTATATTCAGAATGCAGCCCTTTGTACGAACTCGCGTCTCTAGTATCGCCGCTTCCGATAGACTGCTGGTTCATCTTAGAGCGACACCTAGGCCGGATATAGTTATCATTGCGTTATTTTATCCTTTGAACACAGATGAAATCACGGAGTTAGCTAATTATGTGAGAGCAGGTGGAGTCTTGATTCTGATGATTGATAGTGCCCCAGATGTTGCGCAAAGCAATCAGCGGAGGAATGTTCTACGTAATATATTTAATACCGCAGCAATAGATTGGACTCGAGTTAATGGCTCCGGCGCGGTTTATCAGCTTCCCAACATAAATGATAGAATTCTAAATGGTCCATTTGGCGATATCAGAAATCTGTTTCGAGGCGAAGATGCGAATTCAACCACCTCACTTACCGGAGTTCCTACCGGTAATATTACGATATATACTGGAGGAAATGCCATAAACTATAGCAATCAAAGCAACCCCGGTATCACGATGTTCAAGCACAATACGCTTAATTTGTTTTTCGTAGGCGATGGTGGGATGTTGGCTAACAGCAGTTCAAGCGGATCAATCACTGATTATTTTGCCCAACCTTTTGCTACTGTACCTGCAGGCGGAAGTCCGTACGAAAACTTCCCGGTTCGCAAAGAGAGTTACGGCGGACCTGGAAATGGCAGGGCTGCAGGAAGCATGCCTGTTTATAATTCTGTTCTATTTGCCAATTTAATGGTTTGGGCTGCCGAAAGAGCAGAATACTATGGAATTAATACTAACTAACATTTCTGGAAATATATAAGAATTTAGGAGGTTAACGAAAATAGCATCATAGTATTTTTTCCTTATTAACTTTTGCCTGTTCAAGGTTAATGCGCAAAAAAAAAGGTTATAACATAAGAAAGCCTCTCTAAAAGAGAAGCTTTCTTATGTTATAACGGTGAAGTGCAAGATATTGCTTACTCGATGGCTCGGCAAGAATTAAATAAATCTAAACCGTACGACCTTGATAGAAGCTTTTTCCATCTTTATAGTGTAGCGGTACATCTCACATACCTCGACTGTGCCACGTAATTTACATTATCCTGAAGTTCTGAAATAGTTTCTGAAGTTGAATTGAAAATCAGTCTCCACAAATTGTTTCCAGATGCAGAACTCGTCCAATAATGTCCAACTGCACCTCTGTTTTCCAATGCTCCAGGAGTTATTGGGTTTGTGCCGACTATATTGTAAAATCCTTGCGCTGGCAATACGAGTACGACATCTGCTCTGCGTACACTGGTTAGTACCTTTCCTGAGTTATAGTTTCCTGACCCAGCTTCAAAAGGGCCTCTATTAGTGACAATAACATTGGCTAGTAGTTGTTGAATTTCTGTCCTTGTCGGAACTCTGTAACCCGTTGGGCAAGGGTCGGATACGGTTCTTGCAGGGGCAGCTTCTGATCCAGAATTCCAAGAGTTCCGGGGCACAGCAGCCGCACTTGTACTATTGCTCCAGTTACCGTTAACGGCCGTGGCAGTTGGTGCTGCGACAATAACATTCCGACCAAATTGATAAAAGTTACCGTGGAATACGGATGTTATCGGATCCGGATTAGCACTGGTATTAGGGTCAACGCCTACGTTATGTAATGCCCAGATTCTACCGTTAATACGTGCGGCTGGTCTGCCTGAATGTGTCAAGTATTCATCAGTGGGTACAATATTTAAAATTAAATTGTATCTCACTCCTGGTGTTACCCGAAGAGTCGTAAACGGTGTTAAATTGTTTTGTGTCAGCGGTCCGATGGTTATCGAAGGAATGGTAAAAATGGTTGTTTGATTTGCAGGAGCATTAATCATCGTTGGTACAGCGTTGACCACCTGACCTCCCAATGTTGGGTAAGTTACAGCGGATGTGGTCGCGGTGCCATTCCGTGTAAATGAACCATCTGATAAGTTTACCAATGAATTTGTATTATGCGGTTGAAAGTTCGAGCTAACAGCAGTGATATTATATCTCGTCTGAGAAGCATTAATAGTTGTAGTGATTTGACTAAATCGGTGTTTCAAAACAATATTTAGTCGATTAATAGAATTTCCAGTAACGGTCAAGTTTTGTCTAAAATACATATAGTCCTGCGTACCTCCGACACTGATTTGTGAGTTGGCCAATGTCCTGCTAGCCGTGGCAGCGGGCGTTACAGCGGGAAGATCAGCCGCCGTACTATTTATGGAGTAAACTATAAAGCTGTACGTACTACCACCATCGAGTTGTAATGCTTGTGTGCTGGCTTCCTGCCCGCGGATATAGTCTCTTTCCGTCACATATGCACCAGCCGAATTATATACTAAGACTCTATACCTGATGTTGGCAGAAAGATTGGTTGTGTCTAATGCTGCTCTGCTAGCATCCTTGAGTGATTGATTTCCTGTTTGCGTTGCTTGTGGATCTACTGGTGTTAATTCAGCTACCATCAAAAAGCCATTTCCAAGTTCGATTGTATTTTGCTGGACCGAACTTCCTTCCACAACGTCCGTTAAATATGGTGTAGCCGCTCGATTTCCAAGTTCTTCTACGGCCTCAAAAGTGGCTGCATTTAGGGTGAATTCAACGGTACCTGTAGTACCATCTCCTAATTCTCCATTTTCTAACTTGTTACAAGAAGAAAGCCAACATGTTGAACCTGCTACGATCAAAAGAAGTAGGTAGAAGTGTCTTGATAATTCTGTCATTTTTTTCATAATGATGATATTAGATTGGCGGTAACTGACTAATCAGCATACGATAATCATAAAAAGTACAGTGCCCAAATTGTATTATGGATACTAGAAATATAAAATAAGTTTAGATTTATGTAGTAGTAAGCTCAACATGTCTAATCTATTTTAGACGGGTCGCTTTTGCATTTTGTTACCAAGCTTGATTTCCTACTACATCTGCTTCTGTGTCCCATTCCTGCCTTACCTGCGAAGATGAGTTAACGGGGGTAACAGTGGCTGAGGCAGCTCCAATACAATATTCTACAGTAATTGTCTCTACTTCAATTGAGGGTGAGGTGTAATGGGCTTTGGGTTTTTGTTTCTTGTTGGTGGTTTTCATAAAAAATTAGATGATAGCAAATTATTAATACGTTACGATGATCTCTAGTATGCTAAAGTGTGGACAAATAGCATTCAAGCCTTATTAGTGTACTCAAAAGTATCAAAAATAATTCTATAACAATACCACTCTCAACATATAGCATATTATTGCGATAAAATTTCGCGTTACTGCACCAAGTATTTATCTATTTCTTTAGAAATGATTAGGGCCATTACGGCAAAACAATTTAAAATCCCTCTTTTTGAGTGTTTTTTAACAGTATAAGTACTGAAATTAATACACTCAAATAGCGATTGAAATTTCATTATCCTCGGATCTTGGAAAGATGATGTCACTATGCCTAATGATTATTACACAGAACCTCGTGTAATTAGCCGACATCTTTCAGTTAAGAAAAAAACCTTGTAGCACCCTTTTCCGAGAAGTAGCATGAGCCAGAATTTAGGGATAGGTTGTGAAATTATTGAAAAACAGTTGTTTAAGTTTCTTGAAAATCTAGCGTTATTAGCTTATTTATTGTAAATTTATCAGAGATGGTTAAAAGGTGGGTTCGAATAATAGTGTCATGATCACCCTTTACAAAGTCTCGTAAAACATCTTATCGAAAATCAGACGTCATAAAACCTAATCCAATACGCTATGAAATCACTAAAATCTTTCCTATTAACGACGCTCGCCGCGTCGGCTTGTCTATTGCAGGCAATTCCGTGTACACGGGTGGTATATAAAGGTCCTAATGGCACAGTTATTACCGCCAGAAGTATGGATTGGCGAGATGAAATTCCGGTTAATTTATGGGTTTTTCCAAGAGGAATGCAAAGAAATGGGGAGGTAGGGGAGCAATCCGTTACCTGGACTTCCAAATATGGAAGCGTATCAGCCAGTGCCTGGGATATCGCCACCACAGATGGAATGAATGAAGAAGGTTTGGTCGCCAATGTACTATGGTTAGCGGAATCCACTTACCCAGCCTTTGACCCCAAGGGAGCTACCCAAGGACTCAGCATTTCGGCCTGGGCGCAATATGTACTTGATAATTTTGCCACTGTAAACGAAGCCGTTATGACACTTCGTCAAGAAAAATTTGTGGTGGTAAGCGATGTCATTCCTGGTACAGATAAGTTTACCACGCTCCATTTATCTATATCCGATAAGACAGGGGATAACGCCATATTTGAATATATCGACGGGAAGTTAACGATTCATCACGACCCGAGTTACACGGTTATGACCAATTCGCCCGCTTTTGATCAGCAGCTTGCATTAAATACCTATTGGCAGGGGATACCAGGTACAGTGATGCTGCCGGGCACCAACCGCGCAGCTGATCGTTTTGTGAGAGCATCTTATTATATTGATGCTATTCCACAAACAGATAATACCCGAAACTCTTTAGCAAGCGTATTCAGCGTCATTCGCAATTGCTCTGTGCCTTTTGGGATATCTTCTCCTTCGGAACCAAACATCTCCTCCACGCGATGGAGATCTGTTTCTGATCAAAAGAATTTGACGTATTACTTTGAAACTGTCAATGCGCCGAGTGCATTCTGGCTCGATTTGAAAGAATTAGATCTTAGTGAGCGTGGCAAAGTGCTTAAATTACAAGTGGAAGGAAACTTTAATCTGGCAGGGCGGAGCAATAGTCAACTTGTTCAGAAGGAGCCCTTTAGATTTATGGGGTTAAATCAAACGAATTAAAGCATTTACTTCAAATCAATTCGGGTATTTTGCTGAGATACTGTTTGCGAGGCATTCTTGCTAATACTTCTGTATTAGCAAGAATGCTTCTTTTGTTTAATACTTTTATCTGTTCTGCATTATAAGATTGATAAAGTTGTTTTTAAAACGATTTAAGTATAAAAATCTGCCAATCCATACAGCTTAATCTTACTACTTTTGCGATTCGATGGATTATTTTATAAATTGCCCAACGCAGTAGTTCTAACCAGTTATCTACCAATGCCAAATTATGAACATGATAGTCTTGAAAATCTGTTTTTGCTGACACAGCAAAATGATAAGACCGCATTTGACCAGATTTACAATAGAACGTGGGAATCCCTCTTTGTTTCTGCATACTCCATGCTTAAAAATGAAGATGTAGCTAAAGACCTAGTGCAAGAAATTTACATTGATTTATGGTGCAAACGGTCGACCAAGCAAATTAATCATGTACAAACTTATCTGAAGCAAGCGGTACGTTTTAAAGCTATCGATCGATTTCGTAAAGTCAATGCTCGTTTTGAATCAGTAGAGGGTTTTGTTGACGAGTTGACGGACTGTGAAGCATCTGATAGCAAGCTCCTACAAAAAGAATATGCTGCAGTCATTGACGCCTGGATGGCGAAACTGCCAAAGAAGCGTCGAGAAATATTTAGGCTTCAGTTTGAGGAAGGAAGAACGACAAAAGAGATTAGTATCGCCTTAGATCTTTCCATAAAAACAATCCAAAACCAAATGCTTACCTCCAAAACAGCGCTTAAATTACTGCTGGAAAAAATAATTTATATTTTTTTTCTTTTTTTATTTGGGAGTTAGGGGCTATTGCTACGACTTATAGTTAATAGCCATAAGTAAACCGACTTCTGATGCCCAAAAATAGAGATTTAGTCAAGATATTTCTGTTATCTGTCTTTTCCCGTTATAAGCGTGGTAAAGCCACTCCCGCGGAACAAAGCCTGGTAGAAAAATTCTTCGCCCGAGTGGAGTCTGAAGAACAACCTATGGCCAAACCTGAGCTTCATGAAGTCAAAATCCAAATGAAGCAAGAGATTGATCAATACCTCATCGGTAAGCAATCAGCACGCTATCCTTTCCTAAAGATATTCATACCCGCCGCCGCTATTCTGCTAATTCTTCTGACATTTTCTGATTCGACGAACTGGAACGCAAGGCATAACGATTCTTCGTCCAACGTATTTAATTCAGTACACATTAGTCCTACGCTATCTGTCGGTAAACTACATTTTGATAATTTGCTGGATAGCTTACCAAAAGAGGCGCGCTACCGCGAGCTGAAAGACGAGCAAGTATTGGATTTGTCGGCGGTACAGTCGTTAAACGCAGCCGATAGCCTAATCATTACCAATCCGACCAAAGCAGCATTTGCCGTGATGTTGTCTGACGGAACGCTCGCTCGCTTAGCATCCGGCGCCCGAATTGCTTATCAGTGGAATGACGAATCATCTGATAGAAAATTACACATGAAAGGAAAAGTATCTTTTGACGTTGCTAAGATGAAACGGCAGGGTAGGAACATTCCATTTTACGTCGAGACAACTATTCAGCAAGTGGCTGTTCTAGGAACAGTGTTTACCGTAGATGCCAATTCAAATACAGAACATTCCGTAAATCTGCATGAAGGGAGCGTACGGCTCAGCCATCATGCAAGTCAAGATCAAGTACTTCTGCGTCCCGGTCAGATTGGTTTTGTGGCAGAGAATAATCCCCGCATATATGTGTCATCATCTAATAGAAATCAGCAAAAATTGATGGCTTGGCGAAAGCAACAATTCTATTTCGATGATCAACAATTGAATGATGTGATGACCGAATTAGCAGATTGGTACGGGCGTGAGATTTCAGTACACCAATCAGCGCGTAATCTTCCAATAACCGGTATTGTGAGTCGTTATAAGCGTATCGAAGATATTTTGGAGATCATTAAGATGACCAATACAATAACCTATTATGAAAAGAAAGGAGTGATCTATGTTGGCTTAAAATAAGGGTTAGGAATGGTGCAACATTCCTAACCTTATACCCTTAGGTACTAGAAAATTAACTATTTGACTAATCAATTTATTTCAAATGTATCAATTGTTTATTGAAAAACATAGACTATTAATGTCTATGATGCGAATTTTCGTATGCTTTTGTGTGCTTCCATTATATTCTTGGGGCAGTCATACGATTCCTGTAACAGTCCTACAGGAAAATATTACCATATCGTTTAACAATATCACGTTTAAACAGGCATTTCAGGACTTGAACTCCAAAACCGGATTAGAATTCATTTATTCCTCCAGCGACTTTGACGACAGGAAAAAAATTTCACATCGATTTGTAAATACTCCTGTTGGCGAAGTATTGCGCACTATATTCGATAATTCTGGTATTAGCTACACACTAAAAGATCGGACGATCATCATCCAACGATCTGCTAGAAATGCCAATGTACAAACGCAGCGTACCATTAGTGGGGAGATTATAGACCAAAATCAGCTGCCTTTGGCAAATGCAACCATTATCTCAAACATCAGTCGCCGGCAAGCCACCACTGATGAAACTGGTCGCTTTTCGCTAAGAGTATCTTCTGTGGATACCGATTTAAGTGTTTCTGTATTGGGTTACGTAACCCAAACGGTTGGATTAGATACGCGAACAAATTACCGAATATCCCTAGAAGATAGCACAAGTACCTTAGATCAAGTCGTGGTCGTGGGTTTTGGTACGCAGCGTAGAGCTTCGGTAGTGGGTGCCATCAGCACTACGCAACCGCGTAATTTGCAGATAGGTACCTCTCGCTCGATGAGTAACAATTTAGCGGGACAGTTAGCAGGTGTGATTGCCGTACAGCGCTCAGGAGAACCAGGTTACGACAACTCCAACTTTTGGATCAGGGGGGTAAGCACATTTGGTGGTAATCGCAACCCACTTATTTTGGTAGACGGGGTAGAACGTTCGTTAGATAATATGGATCCCGAAGAGATAGAATCATTTTCCGTATTAAAGGATGCCGCGGCAAGCGCCGTATATGGTGTTCGCGGAGCGAATGGTGTTATCTTAATCAATACCAAAAGAGGAAAAATAGGAAAACCAACCGTTACCGCACGTTTCGAGCAAGGGCTAACTGCTCCTACGCAGCTTCCAGAGTTTATTGGTGCTGCCGATTACCTAGAGGTGATGAATAGCATTCGTAGAGAGCGCGGCGAGGAGGGGCTTTATAGTCAGGAACGCTTAGACAATATTCGTAATGGAGTCGACCCCGATCTGTACCCAGATATAAATTGGTTAGACGCCATTTTGATGAATAGTGCCCATAATTCTAGGGCCAATTTGAGTGTCAACGGTGGATCAGAACTGTTGCGCTATTCCTTGGTCACGTCTTATTTTAGTGAAGGCGGACTTATCGAACGGGATAGAGCACAGTCATGGGATTCCTCTTCTAAGTTAAATCGGTACAACGTACGCTCCAACGTAGACGTGAACGTGAGCCCTACCACATTATTCAGGCTTAATATTGGCGGCTACCTGCAAGATAGAAGTCGGGCACCGCAAAGTGTGGATGAGCTGTTTTCTGAAGCTTTTGTCATCCCTCCTTATGTGCATCCAACGATTTATTCCTCGGGTGAGATCCCGCGGACACCGTCCAGAACAAACCCTTGGGCACTTGCCACCCAGCGAGGTTACGAGCGCTTTAGCGCCAGCAAAATTGAGTCTCTTTTTTCAGTAGAACAAGATTTAAAGTTTTTTCTGGAAGGACTGAAGGCTCGGGGATTATTCTCCTTTGATCGTTATGCAAACAATTCAGTCATACGTAGCAAAAATCCCGATTACTATAATCCCGCTGTAGGTCGCGACGAAAATGGCAATTTACGCCTTGTTATTGATAGTTACGGCCAAGAATTTTTGGGTTATAACACGGGCTCCGAGTGGGGAGATAAAAGTGTCTACCTGGAGGGAGCAATTACCTATAGTCGCCTGTTTGGAAAGCATCATGTCGACGGGCTCTTCTTGTACAATCAGCGTAATTATGATAATGGAGATCTGCTGCCCTATCGCAATCAAGGCGTCGCCAGTCGGTTTTCCTATAATTACGATAACCGATATATTGCCGAGTTCAACTTTGGCTACAACGGTTCTGAAAATTTTGCACCTGGAAAGCGATTTGGATTCTTTCCCTCATTTGCTTTAGGCTGGCTGATATCCGAGGAAGCATTTATGCAAACGGCAAAAGATACATTTACCAAGTTGAAACTACGTGGATCTTATGGCCTAGTGGGTAACGATCGATTAGATGGGCGACGCTTTGCCTACATTACGACGATCAATGAGGGTAGTGGGTATTCCTGGGGATTAGACAATGATTTTCGGAGAGCCGGCCGGATGGAGGGAGACCAAGGTAATTTAAATCTCACTTGGGAAACGGTTGCTAAAGCAAACCTTGGATTTGAACTCGGATTGTGGAATGCCCTAGACTTACAGGTCGACTTATTCAATGAAGATCGGCGCAATATCTTTATGCAAAGGCGCTCTATTCCTGGATCGAGCGGATTTACAGCCCTGCCGTGGGCTAATTATGGTCGCGTTAAAAATCGGGGTATAGACCTGTCTTTGGATGTCAATAGAGCGCTCAGAGAAGATTTATTCTTATCGCTACGCGGGACCTTTACCTATGTTAAAAATCGCATCATTGAGCAAGATGAGCCAAGTGTGGTCATCGGTACATCTCGCTCATCTACCGGTAAACCCGTAGGTCAGCTTTTTGGGTTGATTGATGAAGGTTTATTTACCGAAGCAGACTTTGCAGATGTAGGAAATAATGTATTAAGGGATGGCATTCCAAGACATACGTTTGGTTTAGTACGTCCTGGCGATATCAAGTACCGTGATTTGAATAACGACGGAGTTATAGACGCACTGGATATGACAGATATCGGCGGCACCGAAGATCCACAGATCGTATTTGGCTTTGGTGCCAATTTACGGTACAAATCATTGGACTTCGGATTTTTCCTACAAGGAATAGGCAATAGCTACCGCATTATCGGAGGTGCCAACTTTATTCCAGGAAGTGCCAACGGAGCTATGGGCAATATGTACACCAACGTCGACGATCGCTGGACCGTAGAAAACCCGAGTCAAGATGTATTTTATCCACGTCTATCCGATTACCAGAGCGCCAACAATAATATGGCATCTACCTGGTGGCTGCGTGATATGAGTTTTATCCGTCTTCGTAATGTTGAATTGGGCTATAGCTTGCCAGCTAAATGGCTGGATCCGGTACATATCCGCAATTTTCGAGTGTTTGCACGAGGAAACAATTTACTCACATTTTCAGACTTCAAATTATGGGATCCAGAACTGGGAGTAAACAATGGCCTGCGTTACCCGATCATGAAATCGGTGTCCTTCGGACTTGAAATGAATTTTAAATAAGCCTACAAACAGCTCATTATGAAAGCGATAAATTATACTCTAAAAGTACTGTGTGCATTATTGGCTCTGGTGTTGTCATCCTGTTCCAAGTTCTTGGATAGGATGCCAGACGATCAGCTCACCTTAGAAATGGTATTCAACGACAAGACCCGTACCGAAGATTGGCTTGCCGGTATTTACAGCAATATCCCGGATCCCTATTGGGGATATGCCAGAGATATCGAACTCGATCCCCTTTCGGATGATATGGCGCCGTCTACCGGATGGGAGCAATTTGGCTGGACGGTTATTGGCAAGCAAACGGGAAACTGGAACCCCAGTAGTTCTTGGGGGCCTAATTATTGGGTAGAACTTCCCAAAAGAATCCGTTCGGCCTATATATTTTTAGAAAATGTGAAAGCCAACCCAGCGCAACTCGTGACCGAGGAAGAGGTCGCGCTTATGAAAGCAGAAGCACGATTTATGATCGCCTACTATTACTCGCTTCTATTGGAAACCTATGGGGCAATTCCGTTCCAGTTAGGACTCACCGATCCGGCAGCCGGCCAGGAAGAATTGATGATAGGACAAAGCCCTTTCGATGAGGTGGCTGCATGGGTAGATCAGGAATTGCTAGATGTTGCACAGCTACTACCAAATAATTATAGCAATGCCCAAAAATATGGACGTGCAACTGCTATCATGTGTTTGGCAGTTAGGGCGAGGTTTCTGCTTTTCGCGGCGAGTCCTTTGGTAAATGGTAACTCCGATTACAGTGGATTTACCAACAAAGAAGGCGTGGAGATTTACAACAGCATAGCTGACGCTGGTAAATGGAGCAAAGCCATGGAAGCGAGCAAACTCTTAATTGAAAGATCCGCAGCAGCAGGACACAAATTATACCTAGAATACAATCCAGATGGTAGCGTAGATCCATTTCTTTCTTACCAGAATATGATGTTTAGGCGCCCTCAGGATGGAAATACTGAAATATTATTCGCTCGCCCGGAGTCAAATGTCTGGGAATACGACAGGCATGCGCAACCACGAGGAACGGGCGGTAATGGCGGCATGGGTATTACACAGTCGTTGGTAGATGCCTTCTATATGGAAAATGGTCGGCCCATCAATGACCCACTTTCGGGCTACACGGAGCGAGGCTTTTCTGAAACCGACGAAATACGGAATACACAATGGGCCGAATCGAGAGGCGATGGAAAAGTGACATTGGCCGGCACATTTAATATGTACACAGGCCGCGAACCCCGGTTTTATATTTCTGTATTGTATAATGGCGCCTGGTTTCGTCGGGAAAATCGTACCACACAATTTTATAGCGGCAACTGGGATGGTGGGCCTACACACGATGCGCCACAAAATGGGTATTTGTTGCGCAAAAAAGTGCATCCAAACCATGATCCACGCAACGGAACGAATCCCTACCGACCGGGTATTCTGTATCGTTTAGGCGAGGCATATTTGAATTATGCGGAAGCGCTAAATGAGGTGGACCCGGGTAATCCGGATATTGTGAGATACATTAATATGATACGTGTACGCGCGGGGATACCACAGTACGGTGCTGGTAATAACGCATTACCTATTCCGGCGTCGCAAGAACTCATGCGGGAAGCCATCCGCAGAGAAAGACGCGTAGAATTGAATAACGAAGGGATTCGTTATCGGGATATCCGACGTTGGAAAATTGGGGAATCTGTATTAAATGGTAATTTCTTCGGCATGAATTTCTCCGGAACAGAGCAAGATGATAGTCCAAGCAATCCTAGGGCATTTTTCAAAAGATCGGTTTATCAGCGTCGTGTGTTTACCGCTAAAAATTATTGGTTCCCAGTGCCTCAGTCTGAAGTAGATAAAAACCCTAATCTGGTACAGAATCCTTTTTGGGACTAATCTTTTCCTGATCATATAAGCTTAGCCGAGGAGAAATTCATCATCAGAATTTCGCCTCGGCTTTTTTTCTTCGTGACGAAATCTATGAAATGAGCATAAAACCCCCGATACCATATTATTTAAACTATTTTTACACTAAGCTAGGATCGGGTATAGTACAACTATTCCAATCGAAAACATTTATACATATCTAAAGTTAATAAGGAGGCAGGTGCGTGAGATTAATGCACCAAAATATAATCTACGATGCTAAAAACATACTTTTATGCTCTCTTGATTCTTGTTTCAAGCACGACTGCATGTGGTGACAATTCACGATCCGAAGAATTAGATAAGCGGGAGGCAGCAATAGCTGAACGCGAAAGGCAGGTGTCTGCAATTTCCGAACATTACGAACAGTTGCTCGCTATGCAAGATAGTTTAACTAAAAATAAGCTTGCAGAAGTGAAGCACAATAGTGACGACATGCGGTGGACAGATAGCCTCCTAGGTGAATGGGAGAGTAGGTTAGTGTGTATTTCTACGAGCTGCCGTGGTTACGTAATCGGTGATCAGCGTACCGAACAGTGGACATTCTTGTCAGACACCACCGGTTTGCAATTGCAGGTGGCTGGTAAAGCCAGCGATACGAAGTCCTATTGGGCAGCATCTTCTGGCAACAGGAACGAATTAATACTCAAAGACGAACAATTTTCCCAAAGTAGCAAGACTGCTACGGTGTTGTCCTTTAGTGAGATAGCTACAAGGCAGATTCGTGGACAAAAACGTAATACCGGTCCAGATAACTGCAAATTAGTATTCTCTGTACTCTTAACGCCGAGATCGAAATAAAACATGGTAAACTTAGCTATACACGGATTCACCTTGCCGGTGGAAGATCCTATCATCAAGTTTTTAATTGAGCTGGTGATCATCCTTTTCATTCCGATACTATTAAACAAAATCAAAGTTCCGCACCTGCTTGGACTTATCATTGCAGGTGCTATCGTTGGTCCAAATGGGTTTAATGTGTTGCTGCGCGACAGCAGTGTGGTAGTGATTGGCACCACCGGTCTGCTCTATATCATGTTTCTTGCCGGCTTGGAGATCGACATGGGCGACTTTAAAAAGAATAAGTGGAAGAGTATCACTTTCTCTATGTATACGTTTATTGTCCCTTTTGTATTGGGGTTGATAGGAGGGTATTATGTGCTCGGCTTTTCTGTACTCACCACCGTATTATTTGCCAGTCTTTTCTCTTCTCACACCTTGATTGTCTATCCATTGGTTAGTAGTTTGGGCGTCACAAAAAAAATATCGGTTAATGTCACCGTGGGTGGTACGATGATTACCGATGTATTATCTTTATTAGTGCTGGCCGTGGTCGTCGGGATGACGCAAGGCGAAGTAGGTACTGCTTTTTGGGTGCAGCTATCCGTTTCTATGATCCTGTTTTCGGTCATTGTGTTGTTTGTCTTCCCGATTATAGCACGTTGGTTCTTCAAAACGATACACGATAAAATTTCTCAATATATTTTCGTGATCGTCATCATATACCTAGGGGCGCTATTGGCTGAGTTGGCAGGTATAGAAGCCATTATAGGTGCCTTCTTTGCTGGGCTAGCCTTAAACCGATTGATTCCGCATACCTCACCCTTAATGAATCGGGTAGAATTCGTAGGTAATGCATTATTTATACCATTTTTCTTAATAAGTGTGGGTATGCTGATCGACTTCCGTGCTTTTATCAGTAGCTGGGAAACATTGGGTGTCGCTTCTGTGATGTTAGTAGCTTCTATTGGAGGTAAATATGCCGCAGCTAGGCTTACCCAATCTACTTTCCGCTTTACCAAAGACGAGGGTATGCTCATTTTTGGGATGAGCTCGGCTTCTGCGGCCGCTACTTTAGCCGCCGTGTTAGTTGGTTATAATGTGATCCTGGGCGAATCACCCGATGGTGAACCCATTCGCTTACTCAATGAACATGTTTTGAATGGCAGTATTTTATTAATTCTCGTTTCCTGCACCATCTCCTCGTTCATTTCGATGTCGAGTGCGCAACGTATTGCAGAAGCAGAAAATGAGAAAACTGTCTCGGATAGTGATGGTCAGGAAGAGAAGATCTTGATGCCGATCAATAACGAGGAAATGACTCAGAAGATGATTAATCTGGGTTTGCTGATTAAAAACAAAGGCACCAAACAAGGCGTGTATGTTATGAATGTAATCAATGAGGAAACCAAAGAATCCTCCTTGAAAAATGCCGAAAAGATATTGGATAATGCGGTGAAATTAGGCGCATCAGCCGATACGCTGATTACGCCAATCAAGCGATACGATAGTTCGGTGGTTTCTGGCATCAACAATGTGATTAAAGAAAATGATGTCACGGATCTCATCATCGGGTTGCAAAAAGAGCGCGGATTTACGCCGTCGTTTGTCTACAATCTTTATAATGGTTATTTGAAAAATGAGCATGTCAACCTGATGCTATATCATGCCATACAGCCACTTTCTACTATCAAGAATTATGTAGTGCTAATACCGCCTCGTGCAGATCGGGAGCCCGGTTTCTTTTATGCGTTGTTGCGGATTTGGAATATTGCTAAAAACTCTGGTGCAACCATGCAATTTCATGCCACTGCTTCGATGATATTAGTGTTGCAAAGAATTCTGAAGAAATCCAATATAGAAGCCCAAATGAATGAAATCGAGACATGGGAAGAGGCACAACAGCAGGCGGAAGACCTAGGTCGAGATCAAGGACTCATCATCGTGATGGCCGATCGAAATCTATTTAACTACTCATCACAGATGCACGCGGTACCTGATTATTTGAATAAACAATCGGTTGATAATAATTACATCTTAATCTATCCTTTCTCCAAAGAACGAAACATCACGCAGGAATCAAGGTCGGTAAACAATATCAATGATTTTGCTACGATTGGTAAGCTTATCTCGAAGGTTTTTAAATAAAATATGATGATGAGTAACCAACCTGTAAAACACCTATCTCGCTACTTCAGCACCTTGTTGCTACTTATCGCTGTGTGTAGTACTTCAGCTAATGCACAAACGGCCGACAATGAAGAAATTCTAATGATGTATCAGGCTGATCAGGCAAGTCGCTTATCTCCCGATACCGATTGGACTCTTTTGGCTAAGCAGGATAGTTTGCGTCGTATCCGAGCCTATGAATTGATTGACTCTGGTCTATTGACCACGGGTAATGATTATCATCATGCGGCCATGATTTTCCAGCATGGCCTCGATTCGGTAGATTATGGTAAGGCGGTCGATTTAATGAGAAAGGCGTTGGAATTGGATTCTACCATAAATAAGTGGCTACTTGCAGCCGCTATTGATCGCGAACTCATGAGTAAAGAGCAACCGCAAATTTTCGGTACACAATACCGAAGGGAAGGAGATCGAATGGTTCGTTACAAAATAGACACTACGCAAATCTCGCCTGAGGAACGGGCAGCACATGGCGTTAGAAGTTTGGCAGAACAACTTGTAGTCGAAAGAGAATTTAATCTTATACCTATTTCTAGCTATCACAGGACGGCTGAGTCGCTCGAACAAACGATGTCGTTTATAGAACAGGAACGCGAGAAAGGCGATACTTCACGCTTTAATGTCGGCGAAAATGGTCTACGTCATTTTGCCGATCAATTGATGCAAAAGGGCGATAATGAAGGTGCTGCTCGTGTTCAACAATTGCAAAAGGCACTTTACCCAACAGCCGTAAATGAAGAAGACTGTCATTGTCCGGAAAATAAATATGCGCCATCGAAAGCAAACCAAGTATTCACCTTCTCGAATGGTCAAAAAATAGTTGCCTGTGGGTTTGTATTGAATCATGGTGCATTTCTCGAGCTTTCAGAATTTGTGTTGGCAGAATGCGATAGTGATCATATTATAGATTTTTGGGATGCCATGCGAAGCTGTCGCTTGAGCTTTTCGCGAGATACCTTACTGATCGAAGACTTATATACTTTACCACTTGGGGATAATTTGCAGGAAACAGTGATAACATGGGCTAGAGAATACATTTCTTATGATCATGGCGTACTGAAACGCGACAAGGCGATTAATCGAAACCTGAAATTGTATGATCAGTCTACAATACAAGCTGTGTTGAAAGCCTACGAGTCTACCGACAATATCCTGAATGATGCCAAAATGGGGTTGTTAGACCGGCTATTTGTTGCAGCTATCTCGAATAGCGAAGAGGCAAAAGTAGCTTTTATGCAATTTAGAGGCCGTTTTCCGGAGTTGGACGGAGCCTACTTGCATCAATATCGAATATTACAGGAAATGCTTACTGCATGGGACGGAGTTGATCGCCCGTAAAGTCGTTATCGGAAGTCATGGTTCCGGATAGGCACGATGACTTAACCGCTACTAAATTCAAAATTTTCTTTCCAAATAATTATCCTGAATAATTCCGACTTAATCCCAATAGTCACAATTTGTAATAGTGAATCAGATAGATGCGTATTTAGCGTATGCGTGATTGGTAGGCTCATTTCATACGCGTAGACAAACATTTTCTCCCAATTCTTCGTTGTTCAAGAAACATTCTACAACTATGCGTGCAATCTGGACAGGTGCGATTGGATTTGGTCTGGTCAATATTCCGATCAAAATATTTAGTGCTATACAGGAGAGTCAATTAGACCTGGATATGCTGGATCGTAAAGACCTTTCCAATATTCGCTATAAGCGAATAAATGAGAAGACGGGGAAAGAAGTGGTCTGGGACAATATCGTTAAAGGCTATTTGCTGAAGGATAAGTATATAGTGCTGGAAGAAGCGGATTTCGAAGACGCACTTCCGGAGAAAAATAAGATGATCAACTTACAGACCTTTGTAAAAGAAGCGGACATTGACTCCATTTATTTTGATACGCCCTATTACCTAGAGCCACAGAAAGGGGGAGAGAAAGCGTACTCTTTATTATATAAGTCCCTTGAGAAAACCGGGCATGTGGGTTTAAGCACTTTCGTGATGCGTACCACCGAAAATCTGGCCATTGTACGGCCATATGATGGGATGTTGGTATTAAACAAACTCCGATTTGAAGAGGAAATCAGGGATACAAATGATTTAAAAATTCCAAAAACGCGTATTGCCAAAGCGGAGATGGATATGGCTACCAAACTAATCAAACAGAATAGTTCGGACTTTGATATATCAGGCTATACCAATGAGTACAGTAAAGAATTACTTAAGATTATCAAGAAAAAGGCGCAAGGGAAGCGCGCGAGCATTAGAAAAATCAAGGTAGATAAGGAGAATACCAAAGCATCTGAACTCTTAGCGAAATTGAAGGCTAGCCTCGGTTAAAAGGAGTTTATAGCCTTTTTCAAGTTCGCCTTCTGCGCAAAAATATCAGCCCAGGGGTCTTTCTTGGACTCAATTCGATCCAATACCGTCTTTATCGTGAATTGACCGATCGTGAGCTCGTCGTTTACTTCAGACCAATCTAATGGTGTGGACACGGTGGCATTGGGCTTAGGCCGCACAGAGTATGGAGCTACGACTGTCTGGGCACGTTTGTTTTGCATGTAATCCAAGTATATCTTATTTTTTCGCTTATTGGGTGCACGTTCCAGACTAGTGGTATCCGGATGCTGTTCATGTATCAATTCGGCGAGCATTTCTAAAAAATCCCGAACCACATCAAATGAGTATTGCTCACCCATATGTATATAAATATGTAAACCGGTCGAACCAGAAGTTTTGATAAAACTTTCGATGGCAGCGTTGTTCAAGATCTCGTGCGCCGTATTAGCTACAGCAACTACTTCTTTAAAATCAGCACCATTAGGATCCAAATCAAGTACGCCAAATACAGGTTTGGTTTTCTTGCGGTAGCTTTCTAGCCAGGGGTTGATCTCAATAGAACCCATGTTGGCAATCCAAAGCAAAGTGGGTATGTCATTACAGATGAGGTAATTGACGGATTTTCCCGTCGATTCTGATGTTAAGCTCACCGTCTTTAGCCAATTCGGTCCAGTATTCCTATCTAGATCTTTCTGAAAAAAACTGGCTTCGTGAATGCCATTGGGAAAGCGGTTTAAGGATATCGGCTTATCTTTTAGAAAAGGAAGCATTAGCGCAGCGACTTGTTCATAGTAATGAACCAAATCTCCCTTCGAGATTCCTTCTTCTGGCCAATACATTTTTTTCTGATTGGTGAGCTGAAGTTTCTTTCTTCCAAAAATCAGTTCACGTTCATTCGCTATTTCTATTATTGGATGTACGCGTTTAATTTCGGGTAACTTCTTGTCGCTGCGCAAGGCCTTAAAAACAGGATGCCTCAGATGTCCATCTGCCGTCCATTCTGCAAAATTAATTTCCGCTATCAACTTAGGCTTCATCCAGGTCACTTTCCTTTCATTCGCTACTTTTACGGAGGAGTCAAAAGGTTTTTTCTTTACGATGATCTTCTTAAATTCAGTAGTCAGATTTTTCAGCTGTTCGTCACTAAATCCAGTGCCCACATTGCCAATGTATTGATATTTGTGATCTTGCAGAACCGCCAGAACAAGTGCTCCAAATCCAATTCTACTGCCTGATGGAGCAGTAAATCCAACAATGATGGCTTCTTGCGATTGCTGTAACTTTAGTTTGCGCCAAGAGTCGCTTCGTTTGCCCGATCCATAGCGGCTATCAGTTTGTTTGGCCATTACACCTTCCCAATCGTTTTCCTTTGCTACTTCCAAAGCATCCTTCTCTGATGTACCCACGATTTCTAACAGCCTTATACTGGGCATATCTAATCGTTGAAGCCAACGTTTCAAGAGATCTTTGCGTTCTATCAATGGAAAATCACGTAGATCGTTATCGTCTAGCATCAGCATATCAAAAACATAGTAATATAACTTATAGCGTGCAGGCAGTGGTTCACCGTTTTGTAGTAATTGAAAGCGGGTTTTTCCTTTAGCGTCTTCTGCTACAATTTCGCCATCGAGAATAACTGTTCTGTCGGTTTTTTGAAGATCTTTGACGATGGAGGGAAACTGTTGGTTGAAATCCTTGTCATTACGGGAGCGAAGTAGCACCGCTTTATGAGATACATGTGCTATGCTGCGGAAACCGTCGAGCTTTTGCTCGAAGATCCAATCGTCACTATCCGTCACGCTAGAAGCTAACGTCGCTAACATAGGCATGTAAGAGTCCGATTCTAAAACGTCAACAGTCTGTTCTTTTTTACTCGGTGCCTTTCGAGATGCTTGTTTTCGGAATAGTGTTCCTGCTGCTTTTTCGCTGGCATTGACCTCATCTTCGGCATCATAGCTATCCTTGATCGCGTACTTATCCGCATGTTTTATGAGTAGCCAGGCATTTTCGTCCTTGGCATGTTTCATACGGACCAAAGCAAATTCGCCTTTGAGCTTTTTGCCGTGCAGTACGATCTTTAAGCTCCCGCTTTCCAGCTGCTGTAACAACTCTTTCTCGCCAAGGGATTTATCCAATGGGGTGTAATAACCTTTGTCGAAAATACGAACAGTACCAAATCCATAGTTGCCTTTTGGTATTTCTCCTTCAAATGTGCGGTAGCTCAAAGGATGATCTTCTACCATGACTGCTAAGCGCTTATCATCGGGGTTTAACGACGGACCTTTGGGAATAGCCCAACTTTTTAATACACCATCCATTTCCAGCCGGAAATCGTAATGCAAACGTGAAGCATGGTGTCGCTGCACTACAAAACGTAATTTTTTAGTACCCTTCTTGCCACTAGTGCCAGTTGGCTCTTTCGTGGATTCAAAATTCCGTTTATCGTTGTATTCCTTCAGCGCAGTCATGTATTAAAAACATTTGCTGTCCGTATTGGTTTGCGATCGAAAATATACTGGTTTTCGGGGATTTAAAAACCCCTACTTACCTTTTATATTTACGTATACAAAAACTAGCGTATGTTTAGGAGTGGAGCTTTATTAATTCTTGTAGCATCAGTGTTGTTTTCATGCAGTAAGAGTGCTGAACGTGATGCAGATCCAGAGGATTTTGCGTCGCGGGTATCGACCGAAGCATACCTAGGTACAGCTAAGTCAACGTTACATCTCCATGGGTATGAAACTTTCCCCTCGGTAGAGGGAGAGGGTAGCTTCAATATCACGAATGTATCGGGGGATAGCGTGATGGTAGCTTTAATCTGCAGATTATCCACTGGTGATGGTTTTAGTTTTGGGATACCCGGTAAGCAATCGGGCAAAGCATGGTCTGCTTCTTTTGATACTGGTAATTTAGTGATTCAGGAAAATGGGGGCATGTCTGGACTGATGCAGACAGACAAGCAGGAAATATCCTGGGATGGCATACTCTTGACCAACAAAATGGTTTTAGATGTAAAAATAAAATATCTAAAACAAGAAGGAAATATTACCGAAGGTTCTATTATCAATACGCACTTGGATTTGGCTCGTTCGGGCCACGAAGGTGTTACAACAAACAATGGATGCAGGGTCATTGTCTGGGAAACACGTAGCGTCTTTAATATCTACAGTGGCGGAGTTGATATTTTACGTGTTCCAGTTTGCCACCCTATGAAAGACTAGCTATTCAGATCGGTTCGTCCAAGGGACTTTCCGTGCTGGGTATCTGGCTTTGATGCATAATATCTACTTTATACCTCATAAATTTCTACCGGCAAATTATCCGGATCGCTAAAAAAGGTGAATTTTCTACCGGTATACTCATCAATTCGGATGGGCTCAGTCTCCACATTTCTTGCATTTAAATAATCGACCGATTCGTCCACATTTTTTACCGCAAAAGCAATATGCCGTAAACCACTAGCTTCCGGTCTGCTAGGTCTTGCCGGTGGGTTGGGGAAGGAAAAAAGCTCAATTACATAATGATTATTAATCGCTAAGTCCAATTTATAAGAGTGTCGTTCTTCACGATACACCTCTTGAATAATATCAAACCCCAATATCTCTGTATAAAACGCTTTTGATTTTTCGTAGTCCGAACAGATAATTGCAATATGATGTAAGCCGGTAATTTTCATGTCTTTTAGATAAGGGATTTGAGTTCTAATACAGGTTGCAGAATATAAAATTAGGCATTCAAATACAGGAAAGATACCACACCGAATTGGAATTTCAAAAGATCAGATACTATTTGATGACAAAGATTAGTTTTCCAAAATCACAGCTGGCGAAGTCGAAAAATTTTAGCCTATGGGGATTAAAGTCGTGGTCATCAGATTGACCTAATTTGGATATATTTTGATCAGATATGACAAACTAAACAGCTTGATCCTTGCTTATCTTGCTGTTTATAAACCTAAAATCACATTTGTATATGAGACAAATTGCAGCCCTGCTGGGCTTGTTGTCGACCGCGGTAATTCCGTTAGGGTCGATGCAGGCAAATGCTACCTCATTAACCGTTCCTTACCGCCGCACGCTCAGCAGTAAAATAGAGCACTATCACATCGTACAGGCTGCTTTTTCTGTGAAAGGAAGCGTGCAAGATGCTAACGGACAACCTATCCAAGGCGTATCTGTTCGGGAAAAGAATGCTAATAATGAAACGATTACACAAGCAAATGGCAGTTACCAACTCCAAGTGAGCAGCGATACCGCTACGCTGATCTTTTCCTTTGTAGGCTATCAATCGCAAGAAATCGCCCTGTCGCGTAGGGCGACGGTAAACATCACCTTACAAACCAATGATAGCGACATCGATGAGGTCGTGGTTATTGGTTATCAATCCATCCGAAGAAAGGACTTAACCGGAGCAGCGTCTGTGGTAGAAACACAAAACACCTCTGCCAAGGTGGCGCGCTCCCTGCCAGAAGCATTGCAGGGGCAAGCTTCTGGATTGGTCGTCCGAAATTCAGGTGGCCCCGGTCAGGGGGCGGTGGTCAACATTCGGGGATTAAGCACCTTGTATGGCAATGCCAGTCCGTTGTACGTTATTGACGGCATGCTAGCCGATCCGAATGTAACGGTCAACCCCAATGATATTGAAAGTGTGCAGGTACTTAAAGATGCTTCTGCGGCAGCAATCTATGGTGCACGCTCTGCCAATGGTGTAATCATCATCACGACTAAACAGGGAAAATCAGGTCCTATGGTGGTGAATGCCTCTGGGCGCTACAGTGTCTCGAGCTTGCCAAATACGTTTGATATGATGAACGGGCCGGAATACGTGGCCATGAATCGGCAGGCCTACGAGAATGCGGGCTACACGCAACAGCAGTCTGTAGCGAATTACGATGGCACGGATGTCAATTGGGGCGACGAAGTATTTCGTACCGGTGCCATCCAGGATTACAGTGTATCCTTATCTGGCGGAGGACCGACGTCCAAATATTTCATGTCTGGATCGTATTTCAAAGACGTGGGTACCATGATCGAACGTAAATTTGACCGCGCAGCCCTAAGGATCAATACCGAGGGTTCGAAAGGACGCGTCCGCGTTGGTGAAAACCTGATGGTATCTACTTCCTATGGTCGCTCACCCTTTTCTGGCGGTGCATTCGGTGGGAATCCATTTTATGATGCCTTTAGCATGCTCCCGATTATACCTGTTCAGGATTTTGCATTTATCAGTGATGCCAATCCAGGAGGCTGGGGTATCGGTTCCAACAATGCACGTACTTATTCACGCAATCAGGTAGCGCAAGCTTATATCACCAATTCATCTTATAATTATGTCAAGCTATTAGGTAATTTGTACGGTGAAGTAGATATCCTGGATTGGCTGCGGTACCGAGTCAATGCCGGTGTGGAAACCAGTTTCGACAAAAATACAGCACTCCGTGGAAAGGGTATCTGGTACTGGAATCAAATCGATCCGCCTACCCGCATTGATGAAGATCGCTCGCAGTTCTTGAGTTATCTCTTCGAACATACCTTGAATTTTAATAAAACCCTGGATAAACATCAAATTAATGGGGTAGTGGGCTATACACAGCAAACTATAGGTCGGGAATCTATTGGTGCCGGTAAGACCGACCTATTGGCCGCTTCCGATCAGTATTTTACCACCATCAATTCTGCTACAGGGGAGAGTATTTCTTCCGGTAGCCGGGGTCGGAATTTTATAGACTCCTGGTTGGGTCGTTTAAATTATACCTATGATGATCGTTACCTGGCCACCTTCACCTTTCGCTCCGACAAAGATTCTCGCTTTTCCAAGCCATACCGTACTGGCTTCTTCCCATCCGGCGCATTGGCGTGGCGCCTTAGCAACGAAGATTTTTATGACATCAGCTGGTTACCCGAGCTAAAGTTACGAGGATCGTATGGCGTTTTGGGTGCGGCAAACCTAGGAAACTACCAATACTTGGGGCTAATTAATCAGGCGCCACGCGCCATCTTTGGCTCTGGCGAACAAACCGCTCAAGTAGGTGCCACGCAAGTGAGTCTGGTAGACCCGAATCTGCGTTGGGAACAAAAAGCCACGCTAAACGTGGGTTTTGATGCGGCGCTTTTCAACCCGCAGTTCAATGTGTCTTTCAACGCATTTCGATCCGTCACCAAAGATGTACTCTTGTATTTGCCACTTCCAGGATACCTGGGCACAGTTGGCGGAGGCGGAATTTTAACCAATATTGGCTCCATAGAAAATAAAGGTCTTGAACTAGAGCTAAGCTACCGCCCAATGCGCCAGCCTGAAAAGAGTTTTACCTGGGATATTTCTGGAAACTTCAGCATCATCCGTAATAAAGTGCTGGAGTTAGGTAACCTCGGAATCGATCCGACTACCGGATTGCCGCGCAACTACATACAGTCTGGCAATACACGTACGCAAGTGGGGCGTTCGATCGGAGAATATTACCTGCTTCTTACCGACGGACTTTTTCAGAATCAAGAAGAAATTAATGCGCATCGCGCACAGGCTGGCATTGCGCAGCCTGGCGATGTACGCTACGTGAACCTATTGGATCGTGGTACGAATAACGACATTACACCAGATGATCGTACCTATGCCGGTACGCCTTGGCCCATGTTTACTTCAGGCATACAGTGGAATGCATACTATAAAAATTTCACGCTAAACCTGCAGATGTATGGTGTATACGGTACCAAATTGTACAATGACTTGCGTCGCGATTTTGATGGTATGGGCTATTCCAATTATCGCCGTGGCATTGTGCCGTGGACCGCGGAGAACCCAACCGATTTCCCTCGTTTAGGCGTTTCTTATACCAGCAATACGCCTGGTGATCCAGCGGTTGATCAAGGTATTATTTCCAATGTACGTGGCGACAGTGATCGCTGGCTGGAGAATGGCTCTTACTTGCGGTTAAGTAATGTGCAAATCGGTTATAATCTGCCACAATCGCTTTTGCAACGCTTGCACATACCCGCTATGCAGGTGTATGTAAGCGGACAAAACCTATTAACCATTACCAATTACTCTGGTCTTGATCCGGATGTGGTAGGCGCAAATGCCAATTTAGAGCCAGGTGTTGATGTCGGTGGCTGGCCGCCAAACCGCATCATCTCTTTTGGCATATCACTAGGACTTTAATCATTGAATCGGAAAAAGACATTTAACCATGAAAAAAATAGTACTATTTCTACTTACTCCCCTGATCTTGACTAGTCTGAGCTGTCAACGAGATTTTGATGAGCCTAATCCGGATATGCTAACCACAGTATCCTTTTGGAAAAGTCAGGAAGATGCAGTCAAGGGAATCAACGCCGTATACAGTTCATTGAATAGAAGCGATTCCTATTACAACCGAGGCATATTCTTCCTGTACTTATTGCGTTCGGACGAAGGCTTTGGATCTGGCGGAGATATCGGTTTGAACAATAATATGTCGTTTGCTTTTACCAGTAATAATACGAGCAACGGCACTTGGAATGCCATATTTCACGCGAACTTCCGAGCTAATCAGGTCATTAGCTATGTGCCGGAGATTGCCATGGATGAAACATTGAAGAAACGCATCATTGGGGAAGCAAAGTTTATCCGTGCGCTGAATTATTTTAATCTGGCGGTGTTCTGGGGACGTCCGCCTTTGGTGTTGACGCCGCTGTCGCCAACAGATTATCCGCCTAATGCCACACAGGAACAAGTCTTCGCACAAATTGAAAAAGACCTGACGGAAGCCATCCCCGATCTTCCCTTATCGTATACTGGTGAAGAGCTTGGGCGTGTGACACGCGGCAGTGCTTACGGCTTATTGGCCAAAACCTATTTACAACAAGGAAAATTTAACGAAGCCAAGTTAGCTATGGATTGGCTGGTAACAGGTGAGGGCAGCTCGATCTATGGATTGATGGATGATTATGCAGATAATTTTAAGAAAACCGCGGAGAACAATCGGGAATCTCTCTACGAAATCCAGTACAAAGAAAATCCGGCAGAGAACGGGGATGATGATACCAACCCAGGCATTAGCCTGAATACAGGATCTTCAGTGCCCAAGTTTTTAGCCCCTCCTAATCCGGGCCCGGGCTATGCAGATGGTGGCGCCAGAAGGTGGATTGTTACGCTATTTGAGCAGGAGCGCACAGCAGACGATCGACGTGACCCACGTGCGGCAGCAAGTTTCCTGTATGATCAGACCGACGAGCGTGGACCGGCATTTACCATGGTGTATGGACAAACCTGGCAGGCCATCTACGGTGGAAACGATCAACGGGTATGGTTTCGCAAATTGTTGAACGACCATTGGAAGAACGGGGAAAGCTTTAGTTCGCCTAACAATTATCGCATGATTCGCTATGCCGACATTTTGTTGATGTATGCGGAATGTCTGAATGAATTAGGACAAACGCAGAGCGCCTATCCGCATGTAGATCGGGTGCGCACACGCGTAGGTTTGCGTCCACTCAGCATTGCCAGGCCGGCATTGGATCAGGCCAGCTTCCGTGAGCAGATACGGCAGGAGCGCACCTTGGAATTAGCAGGTGAAGGATGGCGCTATTTTGATCTGGTAAGATGGGGCGAGTTCGCCAATAACCTCTCCGTTTTGCGGCAGCGTGATCCCGAATTTACCAATTTTGTACAAGGCAAGCATGAGTGGTACCCCATTCCTCAATCTGACATTGATAACAATCCAAACCTGACCCAAAACCCAGGTTATTAACCGAATATATGATGAAAACGATTATATCTATTCTATTTTGCAGCGTTGCCTATATGCTAGGAAGTTGCGAGCGAACGGTCGACATTCCATCCAGTACTCTTGCTCCAACTATCCTCCTGACGGCAGATACGGTAGCAATTGCTAGCGGAAATTATGTATTACGAGCCGCTGGGCAAAGTGCTTATGGCGGAGCGCAACTTCGCCGGGTAGATTTCTATAAAGGGGAGGAGAAGATCGGCGAGAAGCGTATTGCTCCCTTCAACCTGGAGTATAAAGTCAATGAAAGTGTTCCCGATCAAAGCCTAACATTTTATGCTGTGCTGATTGATGAAGCAGACAACCAGGTTAAAAGTAATACCGTTACGGCGCGGGTCAAAGTGTTACCGATTCGTATGGAGGCGGAGAATGCAACCTTACGTGGTGTAGCACGTATTGCTAATGATCCCGAAACGCGAGAAACATCTTCTAATCAAGCTAAAGTCGGTGCTATTGATAATGCTGACAGTGGCATTGATGTCACCATTCAGGTACTAGCTGCTGGCGACTATCAAATACGGATCGCTGCTGGTACTGGTTTCAACGGGACCTCCCATAAAGTCTTTATTGACGATGATGAATCAACTACCCAGATTTATACGATTGCAAACCGTGGCTGGAATGTGTGGCAGACTCACGATTTGGTGTTTCCACTTGCTGTTGGTACCCGTAAGATCAGTATCCGTCATCAAACCATGTATGGAGAGATTGATTACTTGGAATATGCCAAACTATAAACTTACTATGATGAAAAACCTATTTTATATTGTCTTTTTAGTGATCTCCTTAAGTTGTGATAAACGTGGTGCAGGACCGTTTTTGGCCACGCCCAAAGCTCCCGAAGCAACTGGGCCGGCCAAATTCCAAAATCCTTTGCTTACTGCTGCACCTGATCCTTGGGTAGCACAACGCGGCGATTTTTATTACTTTTTACAAACTTTGGGCAACCGGATCGAAATTCGAAAAACGGCTAAGATGAGTGAACTGGCAAGTTCAACAAGTCAGGTAGTATTCAATGCACCGTCTACCGGCAGCAACAGCCGCGATGTATGGGCGCCAGAACTCTTTTTTTTGCGTGGCAAATGGTACATCTACTACACCGCCAGTAACGGGCAGGATGTGAATCACCGGATGTTTGTCTTAGAGAATGCCAATGAGGATCCCACGACCAATAGTTGGGTAGATAAAGGACAGCTTATTACGCAGCCTACCGACCAATGGGCTATTGATGGGAGTATCTTTGAGCAGGGCGATGATCTATTTTTTATCTGGTCTGGCCGTCCCGGTGCGCAACAAGGTAACCTAACGCAAAATATTTACATTTCTAAAATGTCGGATCCGTTTACCTTAGTTGGAGAGACCATGATGATCTCTGCGCCTGAGTTAGACTGGGAAAGAAGAGGATTTAGTGTAAATGAAGGCCCGGAAATTTTAAAAAACCCAGCCGGTGAGGTCTTTTTAATTTATAGCGCGAGCTATTGCGGTACAGACGATTATAGTTTGGGCATGCTAAAGCTCACTGCTGCGGCAGATCCCATGAAAAAGGCATCTTGGTCCAAACACCCCAATCCGGTATTTTCGAAAGCACCGACAGCATATGGAGCAGGGCATAATGGTTTTTTCAAATCAAAAGACGGAACTGAAGATTGGATTATCTACCATGCGAATAGCGAATCACATCCAAATAATGATGGCTGTGGTAACGTACGCAGTACCAGGATGCAGAAGTTTACCTGGAATTCAGATGGCACCCCTAATTTCGGTCAGCCAGTAGCGGCCGGTGCTCAGCTGGAGGTTCCAGCTGGAGAGTAATTCGCAAGCTAAATTGCGCCATGGAACAGATAAAAAAAGGAACTACTCAAAGAGTAGTTCCTTTTTTTATCTGCTTTCAACTAAGGTTACCTAACGCATCTATATGGTTTTCTATCCAGTCTATTACCATCCGTAGCACCGGCAAATGGGCCATAGGAATAGGTCGGATTGGTGGTGCCAGTTTGTGTAAGTTCAGACCGTGCACGAGAACTCGTCGTGGCTGCATTTTCTCTTAACCAAAATTCACCTGATGCTGGACTGCTTGGAGATAACAAATGTCCTTGTTGTACCAGCGTGCCAGCAGATTGTGAAAAATACCCTAGATACAATAGTATCAAAGAATTATCTGGATAGGCAGGATTAGCTGCTACAGATGCCGCTTGATCCCATTGCGCCGTAAATCTAGCATTGCCATCTACTACGTTTCTAACCGTTCTGGTTGGTGTACCTAAAGCATTTCTGTTTGCTTCGGTAGGGGTAAACCATACGTTGTTAGGATAGACCAACGTACAAGGGTCTACTGTGCTCGAGTATGCACCTGTAGGCGTTGTAGCCGATTTATTCCAAAATTCCGTTGCCAGTGTTCCAATCGCATAATTGTTGTTTGGTCGGAAACGATATCGATCATTTTGTCCGGTACTGGCATCATATAACATATTTGTTCGCGCCCATCTTACATTATTGATCAGTACAGTAGATTCTATTAATCGCGTGATTACGACATACCTACTTCCGATGACTGGCGTTAATGCTCCGTTTTGAGGTACTAATGTATTCGCAGTGAAAGATCTTGTGCTGTTGTTATCTAAAGTAATATTTAATGCATTTAGTCTTACCCGAAGTGTACCATTAGTAACTGGAGTGGTGCTAACGGTATGGAACACAGCCTTCTTCACCGCATCACCAAAATTAGGGTCCACGACCGTCATATTATTGGCAGTTATCGCAGGCGCATCAACGATGTTTGAAAAGGCTGCCGTTCTGATATTGAGATCACCAATTCTATTGATTTTGGTGAAGGTGTTGTTCACCAAAGCACCAACATCCAAACTCGTGGTATTTTGGATCCGTCCAAATATTCCGCGTGTGTTGAGATCAACCTCTATTCTAGCTGTAAGACGTCGAAATGTTATGGTTAATGAATTATTACCAAACGCTGGCGTAATTTGTCCCGATGCATAAAGTACATCCTGATTCGCTAAATTAGAAGAGGGTATTATTCCCGATGAATTGATGTCTGGTACCGAAGTAGTGTTGATAGATACAGCATACCAATTATAGCTTTTGCCGGCATCTACTTGAAAATCCACTCGTGTACCGGCTGTGGCAACTTGATTTGCTCCTAGCACACCAGAAGTGGTTTCGTACATGAGTATGCGATATTGCGTTTGACTTTGCAATGGGATTGCGGCTCGGCTGTTGCTCGCGCGCCGACTTTCTGTAACATGTAGTGTAGAGTCCAACGCTATGGGCTGTTGCACATCGTTCATTACATCAAATTCATCTAAAGATATTATTTCAAGGTGTTTTTGTGGAGTTGATAAATTAAGACCGCGTGAGCTACCTGAAAAGGCAGCTCTATGTAATATAGCTTGCTCAACCGCAGACGAGGAGATTTCAAAGACCTCTTCCTCTTCAATTCCTGCAATTTGCAAATTGATCGTAGCATCGCCATTCTGCGACTCAACAGTATTCTCCGATTTCGAGCACGATTGGAAGATTAGAAGGCTAATAAAACAAAATGATAGGAGTTTCTTATCCATAAGAACGGTGGCTAATAGTAATTAATAATTGATTAAATATCAAAGTCAGATGTTCTTGTTCCTGCTTCATTCCACTCGTCAACATCGGGAGTATACTGATTATTTTGATTCCCGACAGTTACGTTTGCCGATCCCGCAGCAATACTGTGTTCGTTGTGGATAAATTGAAATTGCAGATGTGGAGAAGCGTAAACCCGTTTAGGCTTGTTCACTTGTTTAATAGCGGTATTCATTTCATTTTGTTATAAGGTAGTTATATTCTATGTCAGCGAAATTATTACTTTTCACGGCAATGTGAATAGGGAAATAGTGATATGTGAACCAATTATTTTAATTTGTAGCACTATCACTACAGAGGGGTTTCGCACGGATAGAATTTCTATTTTTTACTTCAGGTAATCAGTTTGTTAGGGCCGTGTGGTATCCTTAATGTAATTGTCAAAACGACTTTTATGTGTAAGTCAATAATATTTTTCCTTTTTTATTGAAAATAACGTAATTTATTCTGCCGTTTGAAACGATTTTTTATCTTTTCGATCTATTTCATCTAATGAATAGAATGTGTAAATTCGTTCAGCTTTTTTCGCTAATTGAGGGAAGTGTTTTTATGCATAAAAATACCACAAATGAGCAGCAACGTTTGGTTGCGCTTAAATCCTATCAAATCTTAGATACGGCTATTGAAGAGGATTATGAAGAACTGACGGATCTGGCGGCTGCAATTTGCGGAACGCCAATAGCTCTTATTAGCTTGGTAGATAAAGATCGGCAATGGTTTAAATCACATAAAGGAGTAGATATATCGGAGACCGAGAGATCTCATTCATTTTGTGCTCATGCCATACTTAACCCTCATGAATTGATGCAGGTAGAAGATGTAAAGGCAGATCCTCGATTCAGGAATAATTTATTTGTTACAGGAGATCCTCATATTTCATTTTATGCTGGAATGCCTTTGGTCGATGATGAAGGGTTTGCATTAGGATCGCTTTGCGTCATTGACCGCCAGCCCAGAAAACTAACCGAAACGCAGCAACAGGCGCTTAAAACACTTTCTAAACAGGTAGTTAATAAATTACTACTCCGCAAAAAGTTATTGGCTTTGGAAACGGCGAACCAGGAGAACATGCAGGTTAGCTTGAAAAGCAGGGAGGTCGAAAACAATCTTCGTTTGATCATTGAACAGTCGCCTGCAGCCATAGTCGTCTTCCGGGGTATGCACATGATCATTGATGCCATTAACCCTTCGATGCTTACGTTGCTTAATCAGCAGCCCGACATTCAAGGCAAGCCCTTACTGGATGCTATGCCCGAATTGAAAAACCAGCCTGCCTATGATTTACTGAGAAGTGTTTTCGAAACAGGAAAGACGATCTTTCGATACGATACGCCTGTTGTTCTTAATCGTCAGGGTAGATTGGAAACGGGTTATTTCAACTTTACCTTTGCGCCATTGCTCGAAAATGGCGAGGTAACGGGCGTTATTGATATGGCAGTGGAGGTAACCGATCAGGTAAATGCGCGGCTGGCTATTGAAGAAGGCGCCCATCAGATGAAGGAAATGGTGATGAATGCTGCTATGGGTATGTGTATTATTCGTGGCCATGATTTAGTGATTGAGATAGCCAACGAACCCATGCTAAGGATCTGGACGCGAACCGCCGAACAGGTGATTGGGAAAAGGCTTACCGAAGTATTTCCAGAGGTAATCGAGCAGCCGTATCCCGATATGTTACGTAATGTGCTCGATACCGGCGAAACTTTGGCAATCCCTGAACTTACAGCAGATATCGCGGAGACAGATGGTAGAGTTAACAGGATCTATATTGATTTTACCTATAAACCTTTACGCAATTCGGCTGGAGAGCCTGAAGCTATTGTCGCTACAGTAACAGACATCACTGAAACGGTGAAAGCACGTAAATTGTTAGAAAAAAGTCAAAGCCGATTGCAGGATGCAAACGTTGAACTAGGTGCAGTAAATGAAGAATATATTGCGCTGAATGAGGAGTTGATCATGACTAATGAACACCTGCGCCTTGCGGAAGAAAGTTTGATGGATCTCAATAAGCAATTGCTGGAGAAAGAGGAAAGCCTTCGACTCAGTATAGAGGCAGCGCGGATGGGTACCTATAATTTAAACCTCAAAACGGGTATCATCGAGGTCAATAGTTATTGTAGAGAACTTTTTGGTTTTCCAGAAGATATGATTGTAACGGCGCAAGATGGTTTCGGGATGATGGCTGCCGAAGAGGATAGAATCCGGGATGCCATGAATTTAGCAATAGCCAACAACACCTTTTTTGACGAGGAATATCGAATTGTCCGAAATACAGATCAATCCGTCCGTTGGGTACGCTCCGTCGGAAGGTCGTCGGACTCAGCCATAGGAGGGGAGAAGCATTTCTATGGCACTATGGTAGACATAACAGAACGTAAGGCCAGTGATCAGCTTAAGGAAGATTTTATCAGCATCGTTAGTCACGAGATGCGCTCTCCACTGACTGCCTTAAAAGGGTATGTACAAATTCTGGAATGGAAATTGAAAAAGAGTGCCGATCAATTAACTGCTGGTATTGCGGCAAAAGCGGGTCGGCAGGTGGATCGTATGACTACATTGATTACCGGCTTTCTGGATGTAGCTAGAGCAGGCGAGGGGAAAATTTACCTCAACAAAACAATGTTTGATCTCGCTAGTGTATTGAAGATGGCTAAGGAGGAATCACTTGTGAGCAACCATAGCCATCGAATCACTTTCCACCCGGTAGAGCAAATACTCGTCACAGCAGATCGGGATAAGATAGAGCAGGTACTCGTCAATTTTATTAATAATGCGGTAAAATACTCACCTAATGGCAGTACGGTCTCCGTTTCTGGTAACAGAAGAGGTGATCTGGTGCGTATTAGTGTAACGGATGAAGGTATGGGGATTACTCTGGAAGATCAGACGCGCATCTTCGAACGTTTTTACCGGGTACTTGGCTCCAGTACAGAAAATATATCCGGCTTCGGCATAGGTCTGTACTTATGTAAAGAGATCATTGACGGCCACGATGGACGTATCGGTGTAGAAAGTTCACATGGCAAAGGCAGTACATTCTGGTTTGAGCTACCCATCGAAGTACAGCAAGAAGAAATGTAGTAAAAATACAATCGGGATTAGCGCAGGCAGGCAATATTTATCTTCTGAATATGTCAAAAGATGACAGCTGGGAAGAATATCGATATGCTGCTGCGGACATTGTAATTGCTCAATTCCATCATAAAAAGAGACAGCGGCTCTTCAAAATCTTTTGTCGCAACGCGCGCTGTTAAAAAGTCATGCATGGAAAATATATGTCGATCCACATTCCATAAAGCAACAAAGCCCCGCTACAGCGGGGCTTTGTTATGCAGTTGGTTGTTAGCTACCTATCTAAGGACTATTTCATGTCGGATTCCAACTGCTGTACCATCTCTAAATGATGTTTAACAACAGGTTCTGTTTTTGCTGCAAAAGCTTTTAATTCAGCATCCAGATTGTTTTTCGCACCGTCTTCCATCAGGGAATGTGTTTTCTTGTGACCATCTACCATAGCTTTTACATAGGCTTTATCAAACTCAGCGCCTTGTTTTCCTTCAAGATCTTTTTTCACCTTAGCATGTTCCGCATCCAAAGAAGTTGGTAACATGATATTCTTGTTTTCTGCGATGGCCTTCAACTCGTCATTTACTTTGGTATGATCTTTCACCATTTGCGATGCAAAGTCTTTAATTTTTGCATTGCTGCTTTTTTCCGTGGCAAGCTTGCTCAGTTCTACTTCTGCCATGCCACCAATTGCAGCTTTGTTGGTGAAGGTGGTATCGGCAGTAGTTCCCTGCATGCTACCGGGCGATGGCATAGCGTCGCCTGTAATCAGGTTAGTTGAGTCTGCATGATCGGTTGTTTTGTTCGCATTGTTATTACAAGCCTGAAAAAATAAGGCGGCGCTGAATGCTAGCGGATAAATTAAGTTTTTCATGTCTTTTCGTATTTGTTTATCAATAGTATGTTAGGAGCTTGGCGATATATTAAGCCATATAAACAGCTCCTGTGTTGTATAACCTTTCATGTAGCATTTTGTTTTTCAATTAGATAGGTCTTTGTAGTGTTATAGTGCTTGGCATGTTATCTTTAATAGGATACGACATACTCAAAAAAGTCAAGGTTGTCCTGTAGTATGGTTAGATACGATCTGTTTTAGCCAACTTTAACATAAAAGCATGGTATATAAAAAACTGATAAATATGTTTTTGAGGCTATTGCTGAGATGGTTCGATAGGCGCCATACACGTAAGCATTCCGACTTGTATAGTATCTAAAAGACTATGACTACAAGTATAGGATTGGCTAAGTGCAGATAGGGACAAAAACGGGACATTCATCATAAGCTCTACGCTGGATGGGGATAAAGTACTAAGTTTGGGGCCTAAAGGAATAACTTATTCTTCGCAGCTTACGTGTGGCTAGCATAAAGCAGTTGGACAAAGAAAGCTGGAACTAGTAATACATAGGCTTATCGGAATTGCAAATATCTAAAACGGTGCCCGATTACCACCGCCGCTTTGCCTGAAAACGTAATTGAACTAGTACATCATGCTTCAACATCCTGGTACGAAAGACCTTATTTGAATTTAGTGGGTGATAAATAAGTGTTTAAACATTTAAATTATTTTATTGTAATTTTGTCAAATTTTAAAAGTAACTGAAAGATCTCATGTTAACGGCACAATTAATTAAGGATTACCTCGGTACTCACGCGGTTGCGCGTAAGTTGGAAGACAAGCATAGAGAGATGCTTCGAAAGATATTTTTCAGTTTGATTGGCGAGAATGACACAGACTCTTTCTTACGGGTTTCCGAACTGGTGGCTTATTGTAGTCAGGAATTGAAAGATGAGGTATGGCCAGAGCCTGCCATCGCACGAATTGCCAATAAGGCGCTAGCAACACTCTTAGCACAAAGAATTCCTAAAGAGCTCAACGTGCGCTCAGCGATTTAATAGCGACAATAGGAGAGAGCTACCTATATCCTTTCTTAGTAGGCCACAATTTATTTCACATACTTTTGGCTTACTAAATTATCAATAGTAGCTTTTCTGATGAGAACGCTCGAAGAATCTCGGGTAATCTATTATCTGATTACAAACCCAGGTATAGTATCTCTGGCCAGCACATGCCACCAATTACCTGTTCTGGCTAAAACTTTAAGAGACTCTCCGTTGTCCAGTTGCAAGCGGATGGGGTACGACGGGCCCGGGCCTGTGCGTAGCGGCGTACGTTTACTTACTATCGTTTGCTGCCGGATTATATCGTACTTCTGGTCCGCAGGAACTTGTATAATTTTCACAAAATTATACGGATCGACCGCACCGCCACTTCCATATACGCCAAAATGTAGATGGGGTGGTCCGCCTTTAGCATTTCCTGTGTTGCCAACGAATCCCAGGGTGTCGCCAAGGTTTACAGCTTCGCCGCTTGAGACGGCTACACTATCCAAGTGAGCGTAGTAGACGCGAAAGCCGAGTTCGTTCTCTTGCAACCAAACCTGTTTCCCGCCAAGGCGTCCCCTTTCTCCCGCAAAGCCAACCCGACCGTCGGCTACGGCCAGCACGGGTGTGCCACGCGTCGCAAAAATGTCTATACCTTCGTGCCGGCGTGCCCCGCCATCACGATCCGCTCCCCAAAAACTCTGGATAGCTCGGTTGCCCTTGTTACTTACTGGGAAATGATAAGCAGGTTGTGTATAGAGCTTCAAGTTGTACACCGACGAATCATGGAGCAAAGGTTGCAGACTGACCCGCACACTGTCATCTTGATTGGCAGACCAACTAACCATGTTGGAGCCAATACCAAGCTCAGCAAGCAGTTTGTCGGAGTTTGAGGCATCGGGCCGGAAGAACTCCAGCAGAAAGCGAGTGCTGTCGGAAGGCGTCCTCAATTCTGCGACCAATCGTTGCCCCTGTTTTACCGGTACCGTGTAGACTATTGCAGAAGCATTCGCATTGCCAATTTGTAGCGTAGCATGATAGGGGAGTTCCACCTTTAACGGAGCAGCCATTGCGCGTTTGTGCGAAGTCTTCCACAGGTTGAAGATACTATCATCCTTACGGAAGCTGCTTTCGTATTTGCCACGTTCAGTGCGATGCAACAAAGGACGTATCTGCTGACATGCTTGAAGTAAGAAGATAAGTAAGATAAAAACGGAGAAATACCTCATATAAAGCTTACAAACAAACGATATACTACCAAAGTTTTATGCTGTTGATAAAAACCACCAGTAGTATGTAGTTTAACAGGCTAAAGATAATGTGTTCTAAACATTCTTAATAGCGCTGCTATGATCTACAAAAGCCGATAATTATTTGGAGATATCCGCTAAATCTTCATAGATTTTTGGGGTAAAGTTTAACTTAGTTTTAGCATCGGGTAAGATGTGTTCGGGGTCTACTAAAGCGATATCATGCCCATCAGCTCTTAGCCGATCAATTCCGTCAAGCAACATGCGGCGCCCCACCTCATTTACTAAAGAGATATGACTTAAATCAAATATGATCGTATTATCACCATGATCTTCATCTTGCAGTTTACGGAGTAATCGTTCGGCTTCTGAAAACTGCAAAACGCCCTGCAATTTATATACCTTCACATCTTGCTTAACCTCTGTAATGTCTTCGTCATTAACGATAGCGCGCGATGAGGGAATACCTTCCAATAAGTGTAGACCCATATCGCTAGACATTTGTTGCATAATATCGATTCCTCGCACAGAATTACCATATCGATCCAACTTCGGTGCAAATACCGCTAAGCCGACCTGACCGGGCAGTACACCTATAATACCGCCAGATACACCGCTTTTAGCAGGGATGCCTACGGCAGCGAGCCAGTCACCAGCTGCATTATACATTCCGCAGGTGGTCATCACCGTCAGTACCTGACGGACAGTTAAATGACTAAATATGCGTTCTCCTGTTTTAGGCAGAATGCCACCATTGACCAGCACACCAATCATATTCACCAAATCTTTGACGGTAACCTTTATGGAACACTGTTTTACATAACTTTCTACAATTTCGATAGGATCGCTTTCCAGAATATTCAGGTTTCGTAACGAATAGCCAATGGACAAATTTCGAAATGCCGTATCTTTCTCCGACTGGTAAATGGCCATATCAAAAGATAAATCACGTCCGGCCAATTTACTGAAAAACCGAAGAATGGTTTCTGCTCTGTCGGTGCTATCGGTAGTTGGAATTAAAGAGTGTATGGTAATCGCCCCGGAATTAATCATCGGATTTTTTGGCTTTACTTTGTCATCTGTTTGATCCAGTGAGATCTCATTAAACGCCTCGCCAGATGGTTCTACACCCACTTTTTCCAATACAGCTTTGAGCCCTAGCTTTTCAATTACATAAGCATAAGCAAAGGCTTTTGAAATCGACTGAATGCTAAATTCATAATCGTCGTCTCCGGCGCTGTAGACCAAACCATCTAGGGTGGTCAGTGCTACTGCGAGTTTATTCGGATCAGCGGAAGCGAGTTCTGGGATATAATCTGCCAATTCGCCGCCATGTGCAGCTTTACAATTCTGGAGCAGGTCGGCAAGGTATTCTGGAACGGGTGTATTCATCAAAAAAAGTGTTTTATAGTCGATAGGTATAATTAGAGGTCTGTTGGGAAACCATAAGATCTACGCCAAAGAATCTTTCTATACATGCTAATGTAACAGCAATCTCTGACTCTGGTTTGGACAATGCCCAGTAATTAGTTAAATGTCTGACGAAATTCTAGCGGTGATACATTCGTTTTCTTTTTAAAAAGCACGCTAAAGGATTGTGCGTGCTCGAAACCCAAAGAATACGCGATTTCACTGATCGAAAGATCAGTAGTAGATAGTTTTTCTTTCGCTTTTGCTATCAACTTTTCATGGATATGCTGCTGCGTATTCTGCCCAGTGTGTACCCGAAGCAGATCGCTTAGGTAGTTGGGCGAGAGGTTCATCTGCTCCGCCATATAGTGTACGGTGAGCAATGACTTTACGTCAGTCTTAAAGTAGGCGTCGATAACTTGCTCAAATTTGTTCAGTAGCGCTGAATTATTGTTCTTACGCGTCAAAAACTGCCGCTCGTAAAAACGATTGGCATATTTCAATAGGCTTTCGATTTGTGTTAGCATGATTTCTTGGGTATGCTTATCGATATGCTGACATTCCTTATCAATTTTATGCAGGATCATGATCAAATCTCCCTCTTCCTCGGCAGAAAGATGCAATGCTTCATTTACAGCATAATCGAAAAAACCATAATGGTGGATGCTATTTGCCAATGCGTGTTGCAATAGGAAATCTGGGTGAAAGATGAGCAAATAACCGGATCCGCATTCTATATTTTGCAGATCCAGTTGTTGCACTTGATTGGGTGCCGTAAAGCTCAATACCCCTTTATCATAATCGTAATGCTGCTGCCCATACTTGATCTTGCCTTTTACTTCGCGCTTAAGTGCGACGCAATAAAATCGGTTCACAAACCCCTTCCAAACCTCTGCTTCTAAAAAAATACTTTCTGCCAAGTTGATCACGCTTATCAGCGGATGGCGAGGTTCGGGCAATGATAGCAACCGATGAAATTCGGATATGGAGTTAATTGCGTTCATATACAAAATTAATCAATTAAGCCCATACTAAACTCATCATAAGGAGCCCCCGTGTCGGTACCTAACGGCACAATGCTTTCCAGTTTTGAAAGGTCAGATTCGGTTAATACCACGGTAGTGGCTGCGATGTTTTGCTCTACGTACTTTCTGCGTTTCGTTCCTGGAATCGGTACAATACCCTTACTCATTATCCAAGCCAAGGCCAGCTGCGTAGAAGTGATGCTCTTTTCTTTCGCCATGCTTTCTATCGAATGGACTAATTCCAGATTTTTCTGAAACATGTCTCCTTGGAAACGGGGAATTGCTCTGCGGAAATCATTTTCTGGTAAGTCATTGATGCTTTTAATCTGTCCTGATAGAAACCCGCGACCCAGTGGTGAGTAAGCGACAAAGCCAATGCCCAATTCCTGTAGTGTGGCTAATACCCCACGTTCTTCGACTGTTCTTTCGAACAAGGAATACTCGCTTTGTACCGCAGTAATCGGATGTACGGCATGTGCTCGCTTCACGGTTTCTGAAGATACTTCCGAAAGCCCGATATAACCTACTTTGCCTTCTTTTACCAGTTCGGCCATCGCTTCCACGGTTTCCTCGATGGGCGTATTTTTATCTAAGCGGTGTAAGTAATACAGATCAATGAAGTCGGTTTGGAGATTCTTTAAGGATCGCTCTAACGATTTCTTTACATAGTCCTTTTTGCCGTTGATGGCCCAGGTCACCTTATTGCTGTCATCGATTTCCCAGCCAAATTTGGTAGCCAAAATATACTGGTCGCGTTTACCAGCAATTGCCTTCGCAATAAGCTGCTCATTTTTCAATGGACCATATAGGTCGGCGGTATCCAAAAAGTTGCCGCCCAACTCCAACGAGTGATGAATGGTGGCGATCGCTTCCTGCTCGTCAGCAGGACCATACATATGTCCCTCTTCAAATCCTGTCATCCCCATACAGCCCAAGCCGATCATTGGCACAACCAAACCCTGACTGCCCAATTCAATGTGTTTCTTTTCCATGATTCAAAGATCGCGAAGCGAAAGCGCGAGGATGTATGCAAATCCCTGATGCTTGTAATCAAAATAAGAAAATAGCCTATCGCTGTACCTGAAATAGGTAAATAACAAGCGGTTAAAGAGTAAACTCCTTATTTTATCAACACACGACGACCCGTCTTTGCAGAGGTTTTTGCAGCTTCTAAAATTTTCACCACAATGAGGTTGTTTTCTAAACTCGATAAATCCCGTTCTGGCTTAATATTATGGTGCAATAATGCGGAAAGGTAGTTTAGGTGATTACTAGAATGCGTTGGAAGGGGAGTGGCAAGGCTTTCTTTGTAAGGTACTCCTTCTTTCTCTTTTATTCTGAGGGTTGTTGGATTTACGGCTTGTATATAGCCTGTTTGGCCAAATATTTCCATATCCTTAATAGAAAAAGGCCAGTTCCAGGATGCTTCAATGATGCCCGTTGCTTCCGGGTATTCTAAAAGAATGGTAGCATCATCATCCACATGCGGATACACTTCCTTTTTGAGCTGTCTGGTCACCGCTGTGACGGCTATAGGTGCTTTCCCATCCATCAGCCAGGTCATGAGATTCGCACCATAACAACCAAAATCAACAAGCGCACCTCCACCATTTTTTACAGGATCAGTCAGCCAACTTAAAAATTCTTTACTCACGTTGATTTCCTTAGGTCCCTGATGCCCGTCGTGAACAATCATCTTCCTGATCTTCCCAATTTCTTGCTTGTCTTTGATTTTCGTATACGCTTCTTGATTACTCGCATACCAGGTAGTCTCATAGTTGGTCAATACATGAATCTGGTACTTTCTGGCTAGTTCTGCCATACGCTCTGCCTGCTTGACGGTAGTGGCTAGTGGTTTCTCTACCATCACAGATATTCCTAATGGCGCTGCTGCTTCCACGACTGCTAAATGATCATCTATTGCATTATAGGCTAATACGACGTCTGGTTTTCGCATTTTCAAAAGAGACGCTAGATCATGATAGAATAGCGAATCATGGAGCTTGTATCGTTGTTGAAACCGATGAATTAGATCGGTATTGCTTTCTGAGATGCCGATAATGTTTACCTCGCCTTTTTCATACCTGTTCATGATCTCATAAACATGATCATGACTTAAGCCAGCCACAACCACATCCAATTTTTGCTGCGCAATGGCTCGCATCCCAGCAGGGAATAAAATTAAGATGAATGCTATATATAAAGGAATGATAGAGACGTGATTTTGCTTCATATTAGTGACGTTTGATGGCGATTTAATTCTTTGCAGATTAAAAATGTGGTATAATTTGAATTAAAATACACAATTCTATTTGTATGAGAAGATAATAATTGAAAATGCTTGCTCTCATTTCATCATGCTCATTACAGTTGGCAAAGCGCTCGTAGAGCGGTTTACTATCAACAGATAGCCATTCTGGAGTAAAAAAATAGTTTTTTGATCAATAGCCAACTTTAGATGCTACATGAAATAGCAGTAGTGTGAGAAAAATCGAAACCAATAGCCTTTTCTTATTGTTAGTGCTCTATGCAACTTGACCGGGAGATTTCTGAAGCGATTTTATCAGCGACAACCGCCCGCGGTTCGGAGAAAAGTATTTGTCCATCGGAAATTGCGCGCGTATTATACCCAGACGATTGGCGGAAGTATATGAAAGACATCGTGGAAGTGGCCATTGAATTGCAGCATCAAGGCAAGGTGATCATTACCCAAAATGGAGAAGCTGTAGACATAGCGCATATCAAGGGGCCGATCCGTATCAAGAGCAGATGATCTGTCGTTAATAAAGTATAACCATCCTCGCTATGAAAAGTCGTCAGCCCAGCTACTTAAACTTCAACAAAGAGCGCTACCCCTGGAAGGCAGACATTGATTATCGTACAAACCCCCAGCAGTATCGTGTGGGAAAAGGGGAGCAGGGCGTGTTAATTTGTGAACCCTATAAATCGGAGATAGGACAATACTGGAGGTTTAAGACGGAAGCCATTGCTTTGGAAAGCAGTAATAAGATCTTTGATTTATTCCAGAAATATCTAAAAGCCGATGATTTTGTCGGAGCAGATATGGCGCGCAAGTATTTGCAGATGGGATATACGCGTGCACGGCGTTATGCAAATTACAAGGGTGGTAAGAAATACGATGAGAAAGAAGGGTATGCTTTATTAGAACGAGGTACGGGTGATATGGAGAAAGCGGCCGCTGCGGATGTATTCTATGTACGTTGGAAAGAAGCCGAAGGGAATAAAAAATACGCGGACATGAAAAAGCAATGGAAGCATGAAAGGGGTTAAGAAAGCCGATTTACCCCAAAAAAATTGCGCCTCTTGCGGAAGGCCATTTACCTGGCGTAAGAAATGGGAAAAAGTGTGGCATGAAGTTAAATATTGTTCACAAAGATGCAGGCAACAGAAGGTAAAATAATTTATATATTAACACTGCGTTTGGACGCAGTTAGTCAGGCCTATTTTGATGGGCTACGTGATAAGCACTTTCCTAATGAGCGGAATTATCTAAAGGCACACTTAACGTTGTTTCATCAACTTTCGGACGCTTCCTATACCTTCGAAATTTTACGTGGACTTAGACTTGATTCCTTTAAAATGACGGTAACTAATTTGATGTACTTGGGCGCTGGCGTCGCCTATCAGGTGGAATCCGCTGTATTGCAACAGCTACACCGACACCTAAGTGATGTTTTCGCAGATGATCTGATTCCTCAAGATAAGCAATGCTTTAGACCACATATCACCGTACAGAATAAAGTAACACCCCAGGCTTCTAAACAACTGCTTGAGGAATTGAAAGCGGGCTTTTCACCATTTGATATTTCGGCCACCGGTTTGGATCTTTGGATTTACCAAGGTGGCCCCTGGGCCCACCAGGAAAGATTTGATTTTGGTACATAAACCATACGATATCTTCATTTTATAAAGCAGAAGCTATTCAATCCGCATAAAAACCTAGTTGGCAGATTAGATTGAAATACAATTAATTTATTGATTTTTCCTACCTCGGGGTAGTGAAAAATGGTATATTTACTACCAATTATAAACAGTAAGCCCAGTTTCTTTACATCATTTGATGCCCTGAAAGGCACATATTTATAGCGAAGGCGCGTGTAGATAAATCGTTATAGCTATATAAATCTTTAGTATAATCAAACTGGACTTCGATAAATTAATGGCACAAAAGTGTCGCTACCTATAAACGCTAAAAGATGAAACGCAGCAATTTTTTGCAAGCCCTAGGTATTGGGGCTTTATCGACCACATTACTTGGGCAAAATGCCTTGAGTGAACCACTATTTGACAGTGCAATTGTTCAGGCTGATGAGGATCTATCTCATCATACCATTCAGGAAATCCGATTTTCGAGTGTGCGGTTGCAATACCCAAGGCTTGTCGGTAAAAATGCCCGATTGGATTTACATGGCTATGGTCCGCGAGTCGATATTTGCAGGATAGATACCAAGCAAGGAGCCATGGGCTGGGGCTCATTACGCGGAAGTCAACGCGATGCAGAAAAACTTCGCGCTCAAGTGGTAGGAAAGAAGGTTTCAGAACTGTTTACGGTTGCAGCAGGTATTAAAGATCCTAATCATATTGCATTTGATATCGCTATGCATGATCTCGCGGGGGTGATTCTGAATAAACCAGTATATGCACTTTTAGGACAGCCTGAACCTATCATTACGGATTGTTACAGCGGGATGATTTACTTCGACGATTTAGAACCTACACATCAGCCTGGTGGCATTGACAAGATTTTGGAAGAATGTCGCTACGATTACGATCTAGGTTATCGACAGTTCAAATTGAAGATCGGTCGCGGCCACCGTTGGATGCCTTTCAAACAAGGGCTGGCACGCGATATAGAAATAACCAAGCAAGTGGCCAGCGCATTTCCGGATTGCGGTATACTAGTGGATGGAAATAATGGGTTTTCAGTTGATGAATTTATTCAATATTTGGATGGCATTGCGGGCGTCAAATTATTTTGGATTGAAGAGCCTTTTCATGAAACTATTCCTCAATATGAAAAACTGAGGAATTACCTAAATAGTCAAGGTCTTACGCCTTTACTCGCCGATGGAGAAGCTGATGCAGATCAACAATTTCTGCAGAAATTAATCGATAAAAAATTGCTCGATGTACATTTGACCGATATTGAAGAGCTAGGATTTACGAATTGGCGAAAGCTAATAACTGAATTAAAGAAGACAAATACACACTCTTCACCACATGCCTGGGGTTCGCTATTAAAATCGTATTATACGGCACATCTTGCAGGTGGCTTGGGCAATGTAATCACCATCGAAGGTGTATCCAGCACATCAGAAGATGTGGATCTTTCAGGTTATCAATTGAAGGATGGAAAACTCATTCCGCCGGCTTTGCCGGGCTTCGGTATGCGATTATTAAAAGAGGTATAGTATTTTTTTGGATGAGCCGCCTTCGTGGCTCATCCAATGATGTTTCTTCAATGCTTGTTTAGAACAGGCTTATTAACCGCGTGACCTCATCAGAGTTTGTTTAGAAAACCCAAATATGGGCTCCCACTGTTTCCAATCTGTTCCTCTGTATTGGTCAACTCAATGATTAACAAGACGGCTAATGCTATTTTCTTTCGACCAACCTTGTACCAGTCTGTACTGTCGTAAGCCTAATTACGGGTCAGTTTCGGAACGAGATAATTTAGGTGAAAAAGTCGATAGCAGGCTACCGTCGACCTTCTTACGATATCATGGAAATCATTACTTCTTATCATGCCGATACTTCTGGTATCGACTATCTTTTATAACGCCTTTCCAGTTAAGTCCAAATCCAAAATCATATAGATTTTCTGCACTGTCTTGATAGGGTTCCATATCGAAAGGCACGTCTTCCAATTGCTGTTCAACAGTATCCATATTTTTTGGCATCTGTATGGGCAATAGCCCTGACGGCTCGTATTTCCCGGAAATAATATCCAACACAGCACGATTACTTACATTGAAATTAACCAATATACTATTGGATAAATCTTCAAATTCACTGAATATCATCGGTTTGGAAGTAACTACAGCCACGATAACAGGTTTGTCTCCCATAGCTCGTCGGGTGTTTTCAATTGTTTGCAAATCCGTCCAGTTCGATGCCGTTTGAAATTTATGTTGATAGCTTCGATTGGTCACTTCGGGCGCAATAAGGGGATCGCCCGCTGCGATGCTTTGTTCGCGAGCTTTCGTGGCCGTATAACCTCTATATTGAAGCGATATGGGAACATAGCCAGTACCGCCACGTTGTACATCCAGATTACTATAACCACCTTCGGGACTAGCAGGACTGGAAATGAAAACAATGGAAAAGTCGGCCTCGGTAGGATTATTGGTTACGTGGTAGTATTCACGCACTACATCTAGATCTACTGGGTAATCCAGACGGGATTCTTTATAGACGCCCCACCAATCAAAAGATCCCGATTGGTAGCTTTTAGGAATATATACTGTTTGCTTATCGCGTATTGGCAAGGTATTATTTTGGTTTTTTAGCATGACAATAGATTTGATTTGCGCTTCATACCCTTCTTTTACAAGTTCTGCAGCCCCTACAAGAGACTTCGTTTTTTCCGGATCAACATATGGATTTTCGAACAGCCCCGTTCTAACGATGTTTTTTAAGAGACGTACGGCTGATTTTTCGAATCGCTCCCGCATCTGTTTCTCCCCATAATCTTTGATACCAAGTTGATAGGCCTCTAGAATAGGCGCACTATCTTGATTACCACCAAACTGGTCAACGCCAGCTTGGATCGCCATATAGTGTCTTTGCGTTATAGTAAGTTGTTCTACACCCCAGGGCTTTCCTGCAAAACTACTCGGTGTCCGTCCTTCATCCGCAGTAACACCCCAATCGGTACATACGACACCATCATAGCCATATGTGTCTCTTAGAAGATCGTTAATGATGTATTTGCTAAACGCATTGCCTACGTTTTCGCCATATACAGAATCCTGACCATAGCTTATCGTATAGTAAGGCATAATGGCCGAGGCTTGCTCTGTTCCTCCCGCTAGTTTTAATGCGCCTTCTGTAAAAGGCTTAAGGTGTGCTTGAAAATTCTTCCCTGGAAATATGGCGAACTTTCCCATAGCCCAGTGTGCATCGCGGCCAGCCTCTTCTGCGCCACCTCCCGGCCAGTGTTTGACCATGGCGTTAACACTTTTTATGCCCCAGCCGGGCGCATTTCCATGCGTTTCTGTTGAGGTTTGGAAACCATCTATGTAGGCTCGTCCCATGTCGGTGGTTAGCTCCGGACTTTCACTGAACGCATAGGCTGCACGATACCATCGCGGTTCCGTCGCCAGATCTATCTGTGGTGACAGTGCTGTTGTAATGCCGAGTGCGCGGTATTCTATGGAGGCTACCTCTCCAAATCGCTTAACGATGTTTGGATCGAAGGTAGCGCCGAGCGCCAAGCCATCAGGCCATATGGATATATTACCGCCAGCCCCTTCGTTAAATTCCGCATTTGCGCTGGCGGCGTGTCGAGGATCGGAACTATTATTCGCCGGAATACCTAGCGGAAGAGATTCCACATAGGCTTGTAGAGTATTGGTCCATCTAGCGGCGATTTCCGGAGTTTGTACTTTGGTAATCAACACATGTCGAAGATGATCTTCTCGCAAAAATTTTTGCTGTTGGTCGGTTAGTTCGGCTGGATCTGCACCACTCTCGGCAAAACTCTTTCCGCCATAGGTAGATGGGACGAATCCAAGTGTTGACGGGATGGCTTGATGAGGACTGTACAACATTAATCCAGCAATCTGGGCGACGCTCATTTGCGAGGCTAAATCCCGTGCACGCTCCTCTGCTGGAAGCCGCCAGTCTTCGTAAATATCCAGCTTTCCATTCCGGTTTAAATCTTTGAACGATAATCCATCTACCTGTAATAGCTTAACGCCAGATGATGTGCTATATCCTAACACAGGTCCTTGCTGATTTTTGATATAGACGATGTCTTGCGCCCAGCTGTCGTGGCATAGTGAAGCGAGTGTCAGCGCGGTAATTAGGCATGTATTCTTCATATTCATTTGTGTTATCACATATTAGGTGTTAAAAATTGTACGATATTTTTGATTGAACGGTAAAGGGCATCATGTAAGAACCAGTCAGCAACCTTCCATAATAAAGCGTAGCGTCAGTGATAAGTTCTGCGCCATTGATAATTCCACTTGGTCCTCTTTGGTTAAAGAAGTTCACGACGTTCACGCCGATATTTAATCTCTTGTTTACGGTGTAGTTTACTCCACCAAACGTTTCCCATCGCGGAGCAAAATAGAGTACGTTAGTTAAGTTTGCGTATTGATCGCTGAAATAGCGAAAACTCGCCCACAGTTTCCATTTTTTGATGGTATAGGCGGGGTCTATTTCCATCAATACCTTCGAGACTCCCATAACATTATTGTTCGTGTAGTCATAGCTGGTATCGAAAGCATCGAAGGTAAAATTCTTGTAAATCGGGTTTTGCAGTGTGATAAGATAATGAAGGGAGAATCCTTCGAATGGCTTAAATAACAAATCTGTCGTCCAACCCAACGTTTCAATATCGTAAAATACGGTGCTAGCTTGTACGTCGGTCTGATCGGTTGGGTTTACCAAATTAAGGCGTGCCAGATAATCGTTGCGTCGCAGAAACGTTGTCTGTGATAGTAGCTGCAAGAAATTGTTGTTATAAAATACACCTAGTGCACCTAAAGGGCTTCTAATTTTGTTTGTGCGAGGATGTTCTGCGAGCGAGAATGCCTCTAATGTTCTGTTTTCTTCGTTGTATTGGAAGTCAAATGTTAAGCCCACATTGCTGGTAAGATTATATACCACATTCGCACTTCCTCCATACTGGAGCCAGTTTTCCCGAATATCCTGAAAATTGGAATTGGCCAAAGTAAATCCCGTTCGTCTAGGTGTCGTGGCATAATCACCCCAAATACGGTGATTTCGAATAATTACGCCATAAAGTATCTTCAACTTATCATTTACCTGCCATTCATCATTCGCATACAGAGAGAGTTTATTTTCTATCCCGTTGTGATATTCTGAGCCGACATCGTAATTGTAGAAGCCATATGTATCCGTTTCCGGACCAATAAGTCGTTGGGGCTGTGGTTCTATACTTTGATTGAAAAATGAGCGATTGGAAACGTAGTTGTTTATATGATAATACTGTTGGAGTATGCCTATATCCAGATCATGATTGTCTATTTTTTTACTGATCGAAAATCTACCTTGTGCAGAAAGAATGGGGGTAGTAGGGGTATGTAGCGCCAATTGTCGACTGATATTGCCTTCATAAGGATCGTTGGTCGCCGCAATCTGATATCCGTCGGCAGCCGTACTTACAAAGGTGCCTACTGGGAAAATAGTCGTTCGAGCTACGCGGGAACTATGTAGTCGCGCGGAGAACTTAAAATTCCAGTCGTTATTCAAGAGATAATTTCCAACCACATCTATGTTATTGGCGCGAGAGGTAGCGTTGTTACCAGTGATGCTTTCCCATTCTGTAACCCCAGTCCGGATATCATGTAATCTGATCATGCCATCACGCACAAAATAGGAGTCCCTGCCGATTCTGAAATTTTCTAATTCGGTAACTCTTCCTCCTGGTTCGTACACGAATGGCGCAAAATTAGTCAGTGTATAGGAGTTAGAATATTTATATAATAAAGATATCTGACCTCTATCATTGTTGAATCGCTTCGTTAGGCCAGCACGTATAATCTGCGTATCATCTACATTGCGTGCAAAACCCAGCCTATATGTGCTGGGGTCATAGTTTAGCATAGCCCCCAAGGTATACGACCACCCAGGTAGGATGGTAGGGCCGGAAATATTGACATCTCCCTGTAACCAACCAAAATGGCTCGTTGAAAATGTCGATTTCAGCTGAAATTTTTCGGTGCCAGTTTGAGAATAAGAATTAACTGCGAAGCCGAGATCACCCATAGTCATGGATAGCTGATTCATACGCAATAGGCCGGTTTTGCTTAGTCCATTGCCTGGTCTCCAAGTTGATGAGGGCAGTTCTGGCCAAAAGAAATACACCACAGGCAAGTCATTTTCCAGAATTGTAATTCCTCCCACAGAAGTGGGCAAGCCAATGTTTACATCACGTGGACTCGTGTTATTGGCCGCATTTAATAATACATTACGGTTATTATCTTCTTTGCTGATGGTGGCGCTTTGTATTATACGCTTGGTCAACAAGGAATCTCGCATAGTAGTGGTGTCCGATTGTGCTGACGCTAATAACACACACATAAAAAGACATGAAAAACAAATTAACTTACTGGGGAATAGAATCATTAACAAAAAATAAAATAAAGGTTTTAACTACTTTCACTTATTTGCAATGATATAGAAATACTAATGCGTTTTGTGAAAACATTAATTACTCGTGGTTTATAAATAGAAATTATTGCTACTTAAAATCAATTATATTGCAATTAAATTATTTTAACAAACATTAGTTATTAATTTATTTAATTGTATTGTAAATAATACACTATCCCATACGCATCGTGCGCTATTTTTAGCGTTGATTCCGATAATAGATCGTCCGTTTTGAGCAGGTTTGTCTGGAAATGGTGGGTGTAAAACAGAGCATGTAAAACGACCGTAAAAATTGACGGCTGAATGGAATAATGATATTTACTTGCAGAACATTTCTCGGGTATTTTCTGCGGAGTTTGCGTATTGGCAATCGTATATACGCGTGTGGTTTAATGGATATCAGCTATTTAGTTTTTAAAAAATTAATCCACTCCATCTGTATTGGCATACACAACATTCTTATAGACAGTCACTAGATCATTATAGGAGGCGGCGAAATATTCTTGTGTAAATATTAATCCAATGATGTTTTCTTTGGGGTCTACCCAGTAGTGCGTGTTAAATGCACCTCCCCGAGAAAAGGTGCCTAATTCAGGCCATAGGTGAAAGCGGTATTGGGCTCGTGCAATAGGGGTTGTTTAGCGAGTAGCTCTATTATTTGCGTCGGTGTGCCCTTATTACCGATACCCGTAACTATTCCTGCCTTTTCATAGATTGCCCGCATTCTACTATCATTCGATATTATTGGATAGCTTAAGCCCGATGAGTGGCGTAATAAATCTCGAATAGTTGTCACTTGGCAAAAGGAAAACTTCGCTTCGGCGAATTAAAAAAGCGAATTCCTAATATTACAGAACGCATGCTCACGCTACAACTTCGGAAAATGGAAGAGAACAAGCTCATCATCCGTACCGTATATGCGGAAGTGCCGCCACGTGTGGAATACGAATTAACGGAAAGTGCCATTCAGCTTATTCCGATATTGGAACAGCTGGAAGATTGGGGGATAAAGCATAAGCAAATTATCTCTATCTAACCCTTTCACGTCGCTTAACAAGCTGAATAGCAAACGGACTGAACTTGGATGTCTGTTTTAGTCGCGGCTCAGTTAGCAGACATTCTTTCCGATAAGTAAAAACCCATCTTCCATTTTCTCTTTATTCAACCGATAGAATAACCTGTTCCGTTGGCAGACGTAATTTTGGATTAAAGGATGGTTGATTAGTGTCTTCCATATTTCGATAACCAATAGCCACCGCAAATAGCGTCTTATAGCCGGTTAATCCCAAAATTCTGTCGTATTCCAGATGTTGAATACCTTCCATGGGTGTACTGTCTATATCCATACTGGCGCAAGCAGCGAGGAAAAATCCTAAAGAAAGGTAAACTTGATGTTGCAGCCAAGATTTAATCTCTGCTTCTCCTTTGGCTTTTACAAACTGATTATAATAGTTTAACGATCCTTCGGCCAGATATTCGTTAATCTGCTTCTCAAATTTTTCAATATCATCGATTGCGCTAAAAACTACGACGTGACTTGCTTCGTTGATTTTTTGCGCGTTCCAATAGGAGGCGGTTGCCAATTCTTGTTTTACACTTCCTTCAGAAACAAAGGTAAATTTCCAGGGCTGGCTGTTAATAGACGACGGGCTTAACCGGATGATTTCTTTTAATTTATGAATTGTTTCTTTTGAAATCTTTTTGTGTTCATTATATGATTTCGTGGTGTACCTGCTCTTTGCTAAACTTAAAAAACTCATTTTATCCTTATTTAAATAAACTATACTTTTTATTGTTGCAAACATAAGTATAGTGATGTATCTTTGCAATAACGGTCAAAGTTGATAGTAACAGATGTATAGTATAGATGATAAGCAATATCCTTGTGGTACAAGCTTGACAATGAAGTATATAGGTGGTAAATGGAAAACTGTTATCCTTATTCATTTAATGGAAAAAAAGCGTTATAATGAATTAAGAAAAGCATGCCCAGTTATCACGGAACGTACGTTGAGCTTGCAATTAAAGGAGATGGAAGAAGATGGTTTGGTTAAGCGAACCGTTCACGCGAGCAAACCACCGTTGAAAGTGGATTACGAATTGACAGATTTTGGAAAAACGCTCATTCCGCTTCTTCAATCTATTTCCCAATGGGGAAAAGAAACTGCTAAAAATGATAGGCGTGTGAAGGTGATAAAAGAGACCGAGCACTGATGCTAGCAATCGTGTTAGTGAGTATGGTGTGTGAAATTTAAATAAGCTTATAGATCCGTTTTGTTTTATCAAAACGGATCTATAAGCATTTCAGCAGAGGGTTTTAATAATCTGCATCGATATTGGAAACACGGACTAGCTTTTGATTAGAAAATTCTGTGAGGGCTAGCCAAGATAATTCCCGACCATATCCAGAGTTTTTAACACCTCCGAACGGAAGCTGCGGTGATGAGGTGGTAGGTCTATTAATAAACACCATTCCTGCATCTATTTGCTTTGCGATCTGCTTAGCATGAGAAATATCTTCACAGAAAATCGTAGATCCCAGTCCAAAGTGACTGTCGTTCGCTACTTTGACAGCTTCCTCGTCATCTTTCACTTTGATAAGGGATATTACTGGGCCAAATATTTCTTCATCATAAGCCGGCTGTCCTTTCTTCACATCGCTGAACAAAGTGGGCGCTATGAAAAATCCCGTTTGATCAAGTCTTGTGCCGCCACTTATTAAAGTTCCTCCGTTCTCCTTTGTTTGTTTGATTTGCTTTAATACCGTATCCATTTGCGCCTCAGAACTCATCGGGCCAAATTCAGTCTCTGGATCCAAGGGGTCGCCAATTTTTACCTTCGCAATAGCCTCTTTCACCTTTTCTTTAATTTCTTCGTACACCGATTCCACGACGATAATACGTTTCGATGATGTACACACTTGGCCTGAATTTTCAAGTCTTCCTTGGATAATACCTTTCGTTGCTTTGTCCAAGTCAGCATTTTCCAATACTATGAAGGGATCTGATCCTCCTAACTCCAAGACTGATTTTTTGATGTATTTTCCTGCTAAGGCAGCGATACTTGCGCCAGCTTTTTCACTTCCCGTTAACATAACTCCTCGAACGCGCTTGTTTGAAACTAGGGCTTCGATTTCGTCGGTATCAATAACAAATGTATTATAAACCCCATCTGGGAGTCCGGCGTCGTCGAAAACTTTCTGTATTGCCAATGCACATTGATAGACAGATGTAGTTGGCTTCATAAGCACAGTATTTCCAGCAGCAATATTCGGTGCGGCAAAGCGAATTAATTGTGAGAATGGAAAATTCCAAGGCTGTACCGACAGGAGTACACCAAGTGGTTCATGGGTCAAATAAGCTTCCCCGTGTTCAATTTCAGGCACAGACTGGTTTTTCAAGAATCGAGCGGAATTCTCTCCATAATATTTCAGTATCTGAATACAATAATCTATTTCCGATTCACTCGATGTGAGGGGTTTTCCCATTTCGATACCGGCCAGTTTAGCTATTTCCGCTTTGCGGCTCTGCAGTATGTCGGCCGCTTTTATCAAGAATTTCTCCCGATCAGATACTTCTTTATTCTTCCAAACGCTATGAAATGCCTCGTGAGCCTTATCCAGCATTTGTAAAGAGTCTTCTACAGTATGATATGGATACTCTTTTTCTATCTGTTCGGTGTAGGGGTTGGTAATTTTGAATGTTGACTTGCTCATTGTATAGTTTGTTGTTGATTTACTACTTTAATTGCTGGAGCAGATTTGCTCTCGTGTATAGTAACAACATACAAATTGCAGATGCGGTTTGGTATTTAATGGATGTTGACTTTTGCTTGACACGGGTTAATTTTTTGTGTTAATAACAAATAAATGAAAAATGCTATAAAAACAATAGCGTTCGATGCCGATGATACTTCGTGGGTAAATGAGCCTTATTTTCAATGCTTGGAAAAGCAGTTTTACATGTTATTCGCCAGATCTGACCAGTTTTTACGAGAAGCAGAGAAGTTTCTTTTCTGTTGACCGCTAGATTCCTCAAAACCACATAACAGCTACAACAAGAATATTGAGCCTAAGCCATTGGTGGACTTTACCAGAATATTTACCCAAGTTTTACTAATTGCGCATGGAATTTGATAGGTTTAGGGATAACATATAATGGAGGTATAGATGTACAATTGTTATTTTTGCTCCATCAAACCAAGATTTAAGATAATTTAGAAATACACAATAAAAATGACAGGAAGAAAAAGGATGTACTACCATGGCCTTAGAAATATATTTACCGGAGTCTTTTCATTCCTGTTAATTGCGGCATACGCACAGGAAGGAGTAAAAAATCAAGAGGAGAGTCGGCAAACTGAAAGGAATGAAACGGGAACATCCATGATGGATTCGATCACGGTGGTGCGTGATTATCGCCCAATGTTGGCCGATGCGGTAAAAATCCGTCGGACTCCGGATATGAAAATCGACCGGAAAGCGCTGGAGGCGGAAATGCGGCAAACGGCTGCAGCTATGTATTTTCAGAAGAACAGGTATAAAGAGGCTTATCACATGCCTTTACCGCAAAAGTATCCGAACGCGAAGGGTAGCAATATCGATAATAACCGTATCGGTATTCTGGCTTATCGCGCAGGGGAGTTCGAACGATCGAAGTCCATTTTGGAGAAGGTGGAGCCATTAGATGCGTTTTACCAAAGCTCATTAATTGCTTTAGGTCATATTGCCGTACAAACTGGCGATAAGAGCCGGGCAAGGAACGCCTTTTACAAAGCATCCAGATTAAATTATGATCAGGAATTAAAAGTAGATGCCTTGTTCAATTATGGAAAAGTCTTATGTGAATTGGACTCTGTCCAAAATTCTATACAGCCGCTACGTGAGTTTATCGCACTAAAATATCCAGGTCATTACACCGATGCAGAAAAAGCAGAAACGGTAGAAATGCGACTGGCAGACGTCTTATCCGGTACAAGCAATTTTCAGGCAGCGGTATATTTTCTGGAATCATTCCAGGATAGAGACCGTGAAGCGGATAGGGTTTATCAAAAAATAACGTATTACCGGGGATGGGAATTCTATAACGAACGGGCATTTGAGAATAGCATATCCATGTTCATGAGGTCGGAAAAATTTCCTTTTGATGAGGAAATGGCTGCCCTGGCGATCTATTGGAAAGCGGAAGCCATGTATGAAGTGCGCAAGTACGGAGAGGCGGTAGAAAACTTTTCGCGATTTCTCCGACTGCCCGCCGCGCGACAAACATCCGTGTACAATTACGCCAATTATGCCTTGGCCTACGCCGCATTTCGAATCAACAGATATAATATGGCATCCGAACATTTTGAACGTTACTTGGCGTCTGAAGAAAGTTTGTCGGATAAAAATATACAGTACGATGTCATGGCTCGTTTAGGCGACTCGTATCTTTCGATGCGCAATTATGGTAAAGCCAAGGATTACTACAATCAGCTCATCAGGGAGAAAGCCCCCAATCAGGATTATGCCTTGTTTCAGCAAGGGATTATTCAAGGCTTACAGGGCGACAAGGAAGCTAAATTAAAGACGCTACGGGCGGTGGTGGAGCGGTTTCCAAATTCTAACTACGCAGACGATGTCGCCTTTGAGATCCCGTACATGTATTTCACGTCAGGAGATTATGATGCGGCTATAGACGGCTTGCAAAAGATGATAAAAAAATACCCTCGAAGTAGCTATGTTCCCAGAGCATTGATGACTATTGGACTAGTGCAGTATACTAAAAATGACAACCAAGCGGCCTTAGCCACCTTTGAAAAGGTGGTGAAGGATTACGCCACCACTGGGGAAGCAGCACAAGCACTACATTCTATTGAGAACATTTATCTGGATCAGGGCGACGCCACAAGTTACATTCGGTATGCCACAAGTACGAATGTTAGGGATCTTAGTGCCTCAGAGCTGGATAATTTAGCTTTTCAAGCGGGCAATACTTTATTCTCCAGAGGGCAATATGCAGCGGCGGTGGAGGCAATCAATGCCTATTTTGATCAATTTCCGAAACCTAGGCAAGATAAGCATGCTCGGTATATCCGGGGGGTGAGTTTATACCATACTGGACACCCAGAGGAGGCGTTGCATGACTTGAATATGATTCTAAATACCTGGACCAGTCCGTATACAAAGAACACGCTGGTTACGGTAGCGGCGTTATATTTAAGCCTAAAGCAATACAACGAGGCCATTGTACACCTCAAAAAACTGGAATTGAATACAGATTACAAAGATAAATACGGCTACGCGGTTACTAATTTAATGTTGTGTTATTACGAAATCGGTGATTTCGAGCAGATGAATAAGTATGTAAAATTGATCAATAATTATAATCGGGCAACGGACGACGAACTCGCGATGGCGCACTTGTATACCGCAAAGGCAAAGCAAAAAAGCGGAGATAAGGAGTCCGCCATGAAAGAACTAAACTTGGCGGCTCAGAAAAGCCAATCGGCAGCCAGCGCAGAGGCGAGGTATCTGGTTGGGCTAAAGCAATATGAAGATAAACAGTATGATAAGGCAGAGAAGTCGGCTTTTGATGTCATCGAGAATATGGATTCACAGGAATACTGGGTGGCGAAGAGCTTCATTCTGCTCGCAGATACGTATGCGCGCAAAGGCAATACGCTACAGGCGAGAAGTACATTAGAAAGTGTGATCGAGAACTATACAGAGGATGACGATATTGTACCTTCCGCTAAAGAGCGTCTGCAGAAATTGAAAAAGTAGGCGCAGGAAGGATGATGCCGATGATTCTAAGCTTGGAAACTTAGGGGATAACAATCTTTCTGTAAGCTTCGAAAAATGCGAGGCTAATTTCGAAGAATGGTACAGTGTCAGAGGGACAGTTGATGCGAGAATTTCAGATTCCAACACTTCAATACTAAACTCATAAAATTGCGATGAAGGCTGTATTTGTACCTATAGACTCATCAAATGATAATACCGAAAATTATTTGAGATAGCAACATTTATTTAATGAAATCAGCCTATGTCGATTAAGAAAGTGGTAGTGGATATAAGCACACAGCAATCGCAAATAGCTTGTAATCTATAAAACGTTAGCATTAAAAATCAAGAACCTACTTAAATATTTACTGAAATCATATTGTCTATTGTCAATAAGGGCTGACCTAGATCTCCTTTTTAATTTTTAAGTTTTTGATTTTTAGTGGGAAAAATTATGTCGAATGTTTTAATCCGAGTTTCGCGTCGAATAGAGTAAGATTGTCAAATATTTTAAAGCTATATTTGTTCCTTGTCGGAGAACAATGAGACACATGCCGAACAATAACTTTATCTATCTGGATAACAATGCCACTACACCTCTGGATCCTAAGGTATTGGAGGTGATGATGCCGTATTTGACAGATATGTATGGCAACGCCTCGAGCAGTCATCGGATGGGGAAGCAATTGAAAAAAGCTGTCGATCGAGCGCGTGGGCAAATGGGTGATTTAATTGATGTCAATGCAGAAGATATCTATTTCACTGCCGGAGCGACGGAGGCGATTAATCTTGCACTTCAAGGACTGCCTGAGAAAAATGGAAAGTCGAAACATATTATCACCGTAAAAACAGAGCATCCCGCGGTATTGGATACCTGTCGATATTTGGAAACGATAGGGGTAGAAGTCACTTATCTTTCGGTTAATTCGTTTGGGCTTATTGACTTTGCTGAGTTGAAAGATGCTTTTAAAGACAGTACCGTATTGGTCTGTGTGATGCACGTAAATAATGAGACGGGCGTTATACAAGACATCGAGGCCATCGCCGATATAGCCCATGAAAACGGAGCATTATTTATGACTGACGGTACACAGGCGGTGGGCAAGTTACCTATCGAGGCCAGCGACTATATCGATGTGCTGACTTTTTCTGCGCATAAGTTTTATGGTCCCAAAGGGATAGGAGGGCTTTATGTTAATCCGCGTATTAAGTTGAAGACAATGCTATATGGTGGTGGACACGAGCGCGGGCTGCGAAGCGGTACGTTGAATGTACCAGGGATTGTGGGCTTAGGAAAAGCTGCTGAAGTGGCGCAGTACGATATGTTGCCAGATAGCAATAGAATAGCGCGTTTACGGGATATATTGGAAACTCAACTTTTAAAGATAGAAGGTGCGTACGTCAATGGTTCCAAAGGATCGCGTATTTATAACACGAGTAATATGCGTTTTGAGAGGGTAGACAATGATGCACTTTTAATGGTATTAAATGAAATTTGCGTATCCAACGGTTCGGCGTGTCATTCCTTTGTGATGGAGCCGTCGCATGTATTACTTTCAATGGGTTGTAGTACCGAACAAGCGAATACGGCTATCCGATTTAGCTTGGGACGATTCAATACAGGCGAGGAAGTCAAACAGACGATAGCAATGGTACAGAAAGCGGTTGTACAGCTGCGGTCAATGGCATGCTAGTGTAAAGTATTAATTCATGAGGAAATTATCATTTTCAGGGCACGAAACGTTTGCGTGCAAAATATATTGGTTAAAAAAAGGCTATGATTTCGTTAGAGCGGGTAAGAGATTTACCGATAGTGACGCAGTAGTAGATCTTGGCGTTGGAAAAAATATGGTCGCTTCTATTCGTTTTTGGCTAAAGGCTTTTGGATTGTTAAGCGACGATGATCAGTTGACAGAATTTGCGGATTTTGTTTTCGGGAAAAATGGGGTTGATCCCTATTTAGAGGATCCGTTAACACTTTGGCTTTTGCATTATCAACTGATGAAAAGCGGTAAATCATCTATTTATCCTCTCGTATTTAATGAACTGAGAAGACAGAAAAACGAATTTACTAAATATCGTCTTTTAAACTTTTTAAAAAGAAAAATTGAGGAGCAGAAAGCAACTTTTAGCGATGCAACTTTAAACTCTGATATTAAAGTTTTTTTTGCTAATTATACCAAACTCGGGAGCAATGATGTGGAAGATGCTTACAGTACCATATTATTTGAGCTGGGCTTGATCAATAACTATCAGAGGTTAGATCATGACGACAAGCCCCTCGATGTTTACACATTCAACACGAGAGAGAAGAATATCCCTATTGAAGCGCTTCTGTTTGTGTTGTTGGATAGAGGATCTTATGGTAGCTCTATCAGTGTTAATCATCTCGCCAACGATTTTAACTCTGTTGGCAATACCTTCTTATTGACCGAGTCTGCTATCATTGAGTTGTTGCACGATATATCTTCCGAATATGGTAGTTATTCCGAAACCGCTGGTAATCCAGTCCTTCAATTGACTAAAGATTTGAATAAGTTCAACGTTTTAAATAACTATTATAAATTGACGTATGCAGGTGTTTAATTATTCTCCTTCCGTCAATATTATACGTGACAAGGATCAGGAGTTAGAATATGTAAGTACCCTCAATGGACAGCGTGCCTTTGAGCAGATTGTAGCATCGTCCAATCTTGGGTATCGTTCATTCACTATCGTAGGCGCTTATGGTACAGGAAAGTCTACTTTTTTGTGGGCCTTGGCTTATGCTATAGAAAAAGAAAATAAGTTTTTCGATCATTTCGATTATCTGCTCAAGGGCTATACGCGATATACCACTTTGGATTTGGTAGGCGAATACACGTCGTTACAAGAAGCGTTTGCCAAGGATTTGAATTCCAAACCAGCTGAAGTGTTATCGTCATTGAAATCTTATGCTAATGAATTAAAAGAGTCAGAGAGAGCACTGATTATACGAATAGATGAGTTTGGGAAATTTTTGGAATTCGCAGCTAAAAATAATCCAGAAAAGAGCTTTTATTTTATTCAACAATTGTCGGAGTTAGTTAATGATACAAACGGCAACATTATCCTGATTACCACGCTTCATCAGGATTTTTCAGCCTATGCATACCATCTGAGCGAGATACAGAGGAAGGAATGGCTGAAGGTCAAAGGCCGTATGCAAGAAATTCCTTTCAATGTGCCATCCGAGCAACTTCTCTTGATCGCTGCAGAAAGGTTAAAAAAGGTGGGTCAATACGGTGATGAAAATCGGCTTATTGAATTAAAGGATGTTGTGGAAAAGTCCAACGCTTTCCCTACTAAAGACTATTTCAGTTTAGACCTTTTGAAAGCCTTACAACCGTTAGATGTTCTTTCAGGAAGTATATTGACATTAGCTCTTCAGCGTTATGGTCAAAATGATCGGTCTTTATTTACATTTCTGGACTCAGAAGATTACCAAGGAATACAAGACTTTATTAGCCACGGCACCGAAGGGTTTTATACCTTAGCTCACGTATATGATTATCTCATATACCATTACAGTCAACAGCTATTGGTGCGTCAAAATCCTGATTTTCAGCTTTGGCGACTGTTACAAGACAATATAGAGAAAGCTATCGGTATTTTCGAAGCGGGAGAGTTGGTTAAAGCGGTTGCGATTATAAAAGTGGTCGGCTTATTACAGTTGTTTTCCAAAAAATCGATGTCAGTCAATGGAGATTTCCTTTGCGAATACATGCGATTAACTTTTGCATTTGATAATATAAGGAATGAGTTAAAGCGTCTAGTACAGGTCAATATTCTGCGATTCCGAAAGCATAGTGATCGTTTTGTTTTGGTAGAAGATACCGATGTTGATATTGATCTGGAAATCGAAAATGCTAAGAAATACATTTCCGAGGTTTCTAGTATTGGTTCTTATCTACAAGATATATTAGAACTGCCAACTTCACTTGCCAAAAAATCTTTACTGGAGGTGGGTACTCCTAGGTATTTTTCCTTTGTCCTTTCGGACGAACCGCTATCGCTAAAGCCGAAAGGCGAGATCGATGGTTATATAAATTTAGTTTTTTCACCTGCTGAATATGCTCATCAAATCCAAGACTTTAGTGCTCAGCAGGAAGAGGCAATTCTGTATATACAGTATAAAAGATCGGAAACTATCCTTTCGCAGATCTATCTGGTAGAGCAAATTCGATATGCCAAATCACAGCATGAAGATGATAAAGGGGCTAGGAAGGAACTTTCTATTCAGCTGGATCAAGCCGTTAGGCAGTTGGAAAGGATGGTCTTGGATAGTTTGTACAATTTCGATGCATCCGAGATCACCGTTTTTTATAAGGGAGAAATACAAACCGACACTATTACCAGTGGGAGAGAACTGAATACATTTTTAAGCCATATCGTAGCCGATGTTTATTGGGGCACTCCAATATTTAAGAACGAAATGGTCAATAAGACCAAATTATCTTCACCTATTCTAACAGCGCGTAAAGCTCTTTTGAATAATATTTGTGACAATTTAGGAGAGGAGGATTTATCTTATAATCCAAATCTGTTTCCACCCGACAAAACCATATACTTAGCTTTAATAAAAGAGAATTGCTTTTACACTCGAAATGAATTTGGTGCGTATGAATTAAGTGAACCGAGCGGAGATAATTTTAAATCTATATGGGTTTTATTTATCCAGTTCTTAGATGAAGCCAGATCGAGCAAGATTAATCTTCAAGAGTTCACAGATAAACTGCTGGAGAGACCTTATAAACTAAAGAAGGGGCTGATTGATTTTGTCTTACCCTTGTTCTTATTAGTAAAGCAATCAGATTTTTCATTTTTCAATAAGGACGGATTTATTCCTAAGCTAAATGCAGATATACTGGATTTAGTGTTGAAAAATCCTTCAGAGTATTGGTTAAAGTCATTTTCTGGAACGGGCATACACTTATCTGTTTTCAATAAATATCGGGAACTCCTAAATCAGAATAAAGTAGATCGTGCGTCTAATACCGGTTTTATTGAGATGATTAGACCATTCTTGTCGTTTTATATGCAACTGCCAGAGTATTCGAAGCGGACGAGTAGATTGCCGAAAGATATCGCCAATCTGAGAAAGGCTATTGCAGAATCAACAGATCCGGAGAAAACATTCTTTGAAGATTTTCCAACCGCTTTGGGATATTCATTACGAGAGTTGGACGAAAACCCTCAAAAACTAGAGCGATTTTTTGTGGAGTTAAGACAATCTATTACCGACATCCGTTCCAGTTTTAATAGTTTGATTCAGCGATTTGAAGAGTTCCTATTGGAAGAGGTCGTTGGTGGTAAATCATTGGATTTTGAAGATTGGAAGAGAGAGTTGCAGGATCGCTTTACCAAACTGAAGCCCTATTTAGTTTCTCCCCATCTAAAAGTCTTTTTACAAAGGTTGCAATCTAATCTTGATGACAAGACAGCTTGGCTAAGCTCGCTTGCACATGCTATTATAGGCAAGCAACTGGAAGATATCAATGATGAAGAAGAAGTAGTTTTATTCGTCAAGTTCAAAGAGTGGATACATGAACTGGATAATTTCGCAGATATAGAAAATAAGGTTACCAGCGAATACATGCAGGATGCAGTAAAAGTTGAGATTACTAGTCTCAATAAGGGGCTTAATAAACATATCCTTAACATTCCGAAGTCAAAGCAAAAGGAAGTCGATAAGCGGAAAGCAGAGCTGTCAAAGCATTTGACAGACGACAAAAAATTAAATATATTTATACTAGCAAAATTACTTAACGATCAAATGGATTGATATGGTAAATAGTACAAACAAAGTGAGGCATGTGTTAGGGATATCCGGAGGGAAGGATTCTGCGGCTTTGGCTATCTATATGAAAGATAATTATCCAGATCTAGATATCGAATATTACACTGCTGACACGGGAAAAGAGTTAACAGAAACTTATCAACTGATTAACAATCTTGAGGTTTATCTAGGAAAGAAAATTATTCGACTTGCAGCCTTTTCAGATAGTGTCGAAGCTCCGTTCGACCATAAGTTGAAAAGTTTAGGGGGCTTTCTGCCAAATACAAAACATCGTTGGTGCACGAAGAGTCTAAAGTTAGACGTATTTGAGAAGTTTGTGGGCGATGATCCCGTAATTTCGTACGTGGGTATACGTGGTGATGAAGACCGGGAGGGATATATTTCTACTAAATCGACAATACAATCTATATTTCCATTTAGGGAGAGTATATGGAGCCAAGATATCGTTGCCAAGATATTGGACAATCGCAAGATCAATGACAGGCTGGAATGGGCGGAGAAAAATGTCGATGCAGATAAAGTGGTTCGCTTTCTAGAGGTTTTAGGTCGTCCAGTAGGTGAGCTCTATTCGAAAGATGAGAAGCTTAGCCAGATTTTGGATTTAGGCATTACTTATTATAACAGATTAGCTTTTGACGTGGCCAAGCAAGAGGGCTATCCGGTAGGTAAGCTAGATCAACCGTTTTCTCTTCTTGACAATAAGGATGTGCTGAAATTGGAGGATATCTACAGACTGTTGGAGGAGAGCGGCGTCGGTATTCCTGCCTATTACAATAAGATCGAGTTTGAGATTGACGGTGAGAAGGCTACTTACAATAGAAGCAGATCTGGTTGTTACTTTTGCTTTTTCCAACAAAAGATAGAGTGGGTCTGGTTATACGAACAACATCCCGACTTATTTGCGCAAGCAATGGAGTATGAACGTGGTGATTTCTCATGGAATCAAGATGAGCCTTTAGAAAAGTTGATACTACCCGACAGGATTGTAAATATCAAGCGTGAATACATTAAGCGTCAGAAAAGACTGCAAAAATCCGATAAGCCTAAAAGTTCTAAGCTTATGGATATCCTCATGTCTGCTTCAGAAGAAGAGATCGGATGTGCAAGCTGTTTTATTTAATAAATCTTTCATAAGTCGATTTTTTTGTTTGCCAGACAGTATTCTGATATAATGATGTATTTTACTTTTTTATAATTGGACAATAGAGATGCGAATGATCTTATCATCAGTCTTTCCAACTCCAAACGTTGGCTCCGTGTAATCCAAATAGGGAGAAAATCTATCCTGAAATAATCCCACTCAGGGATTTCTGGTCGTAATTGAAGAATTCTCCTGGCCGTTTCTGATTCCCCTATATATAATAATTTGTTTTGCGTGTCGATTAAGTAATAAATGAAATTTGGATGTTCGAATAATTGGAGGTTGAGCTCTGATTTTGGTCGCCAGTCTTGCTTAATAAATTTGAACTCTCCCTTATCAAGAAGACGATTTTCCATGTCTTTCAAGAGGTGTGATTTTGTGAACTGCTTAAACAATTCCGGAAAGATAGTCTTTTGAGTATAGTGGGCATTACAGTAAAACGTTCGATTCATTTTGTCAAATTCCAAATCGATGAATTCCCAAAAAGGTATTTCATCTTCGATATTATTTGTGTATTCAGAGTTCTCTCTTCGAAGCTTACTTTCAAGAGTTCGCATATAGCTCATTACAAAGGAATCTTTCAATTCCTCTGCAAAATCTTTCGAAAAGAAGAGTTTGTAGTTTGTTTCTTTTCCATAGTGTTTCGTATAAAGTACAGATCCTCTGAATTCTTTTTTGTTGAGAATAAGCCGTACTGATGTTTCTGTCGACTTCTTTGACGAGTTATATCCAATTAAACTTTCTATTTCCCACACTTGTGATAGCCAATTAGGGATAGGTGTATCTAACTTGGTAAAAAGTGAAGTATCTACTTTCTTCCGCCATAGAGGAAACTTAATATTGGACCTCTCTGTTTTCATGTTCGGTTCTTACTTGATTCGTTTCAACACCTCGGAGACCTTTCCATCATAATCGATTTTGGAGGCATATTCTTTTTCTAATTTACCCAGCTTTGCGCCGGAGATTAATTTACTATCGAATTTATATACCATCAGCATTTGGGTTAACGTAGAGGAATTCATGATCATTCTTTTAGTGGCTGAATCCCAAACGACCTTTTGCCAAGGAATAGATGATAGATTTAAATCTATTTTATTAAACGTGGACAATATACTTGTGTAATTCGTGTTTTTTAATATCTGTATTTCGGAAATTGCTTTTATAAATGGTAATAAACCAACTGGGCGAAATAATAAATGACCACCATTTTCATTATTTCGTAAGTGTTTAGCATAAGGCTCGCTATTTTTAAGATATTTTTGAATTACATATAACTCATTACAGAATGTATTCCAAAAGTCAAATATGTGTTTTTTCACATCTGCTATTTCCTCTTTAGATTTCCTGAATTTTAGATATTCGGCTAAGACTTTCGCAGTTGCTTTTTTCTTTTTGGATCGATAATGCCATGCTTTAAATAATTCTATATTGCACTGGTAAAGTGTTATAATCGAGGTAATGGCATTGAAATTATTTGAAGGTATCGCCTTTTGCTTAGCGTAAATAATTCTTTTGCCTTGAAATAGCTTGTGTTCTTCTAATAATTCTCTGGTCACTATTGCAACTGTGTCATCTTCGTCTAAAGCAATAGTGTCATCGAAAGATACTGGTTTGGCGTATCTATTCAGTGTGGTAAATAGTCGCCTTGTGCTTTGTTTACCATTCGCGTCATTTTTATGGCCAATAAAAATTGCCGCAATTTTTTCTTCTTTTAATTTTGGATTCTCTTTAATAGCGGCTTTTATTCCTTCTACACGATGCTGACCATCTACGGGGAAGATCTTGTGTTTCGCTGGGAAATCCAAAAGTCCTACTTGGTAGGAGCTTTGATCATCATACCGTAATTCGACTTCACTCCATGTAGGATAGTCATCATACACAGCTAATATCAAAGAGTTAAAAAACCGCTCATCTTGATGAAGTATATAGTCTTTTATACTCATGTAGTTGTTTGTAATACTTCTTTGTATTAAATCTTTTAAGCTTTCAGATTTGTGAAGTTCATCATCAACTCGCTCAACATAGTCATTTACTTGTTGAAATGTCAGGGTAGCAATATAATAAGTTCTACCACCTAATTCTGCTCTTAGTGCTGGGATTTTCATAGTTATGGAAATGCTAAGGTTGCTTGTTTAGTTTCTGCGTCTGGAATTTCAGTGTTAAAAGGAAGTAGTAGTGAGTTTATCAAATCTTTCTCATCGTTAATAATATCATGGTTAGTTGCAAGAGGTAGGTAATATAAGAAGATATTTTTATCCCAATATTTGAACATCTTTGTCACAAGCGGTCTTTCATTTGTTTTCGCGAATTTCTGAAAGTACTCCTTACATCTCTTTCTAAGATTCTGAGTTTCTGTTTTCTGAGCTCGCCCAATATATACAGGAAATTCCGTTATTCCGGGTAAAATGTCGCACTTGATAGTAAATAAATATAATCCTCCAACTCTATTTGGAATCGATGCAACATCATCATGAAGAGCAGTAGCAGTTGTGTTTAAATATTTGATACTTTTCCAATTGGAAATTGATAGATCTAATTTTCCTGTCTTACTAAATTTATTCCACAAGCCTACATGTAGTTTAAATTCCAATGTATGTAGTTTTATTTCTTCTCCTAAGTCAAAAGCGGCGTTTGTCATGTGAAATTATATTTTGTTTTCAAATAGCATTTATTACTACTCACCAATCCCCTGTAGCAGGTCATTCGTTCCAAAATTCAAGATAAAGGCAGAATAGTAGCTAGAGAATACGTCTTGTAGGTAGGTCTCAACTTCAACAGTCTCTTCCTCTTTTTCTCCTTGCTTTACTATGCCGTATTTCCGATTTTTAGTGATCATGTAGAGAAAAAGGGTATGGAAGTAAACCGATGATATATATTTACGCTCTGCCACCTGTAGTTGCTCTTCACTTCTATATTGTGTTTTGAAATCCTTTAAAACTTTGCTATCCATATTGATCACCACTTTCTCGAGGTTGCCATCGCTGACTTGTGGAATCATTACCGTATCAAAGGATATATCGGTGCCAAGCCCATCTTCAACCTCGGCCCAAGTTTGATGCCCTTCCATTTGTTCCTGATACACAAGAACAAATGGAGGCAAGCCAAACGGCTCGTCTTCCTCTTTCTTTTCAGTAACGACTTTTGGAGCTTCAGGATCAGCAACCTTCACCAAGAATATTTCTTCGAATTCTTCCCCTGCGCCAGTGAGTGTGACTTTCATTTCTAATTCGTCTCCGACTTGTACAGAATTTTTCGCTTTCAGATTTAGTCGTATTGTCCCGTCACGTGGACTAGAATGATTGATGTTTAATATCTCTTCAACATTGTCTATCCCGGGTGACGCGTTTCCGTCATCGCTCTTATTTTTCTTATTGTAGGACACCAATGCAATTTTCAAATCTCCGGGTTCTTCGACTCGATCAAAGTAGTGGTTTTCTACATCGGTTTGAAAACTAATGGATTTGTCTTGCCCTCTTGGCAAATTAATGACACTAGTTCCATCTTTCTTCACATTTTTAAACTTGAAGAATGAAGGAAAGCGTTTAGGAAGAAACGGTTTTTTTTCTTCGGTTTCGTTTTTCTTTCCAGTATCCTTTCTCTCGGCTTTATCTTTTTTTTGCTCTAGTTTGAAAGTCTGCGATAAAAGCTTCATCATTTCGCTATCCATTGGGAGATTTTTAGAAAATGATTTTAGCATCTCCGTGGTATCCTTCGCATCAACTGAAATGGAGTCTTTTCGCCTCTTTTCTATTTCTGCTAATGGCCCATTTTTACTACCTAATTTATTAGCCAAGAACTTTCTAAGCCGTGCTGTGTCTTCTCCATCCTTCAACCGGTCTCGAGACGCCATAAATAATTCCTTTCGGAAATTATATTCCATATTGGTGCAGTCTACATGGATCAGAAGGTGGTGTTTAAGTAAGTTGAATTTTAGTGCGCGTGTGATAAATTCATAGGTGTAACTTCCGTGAACCTGACCATTCAGAGAGAATAAAACAGACATGTTGTTTTTGAAAAATTCACTTTGTATAGCAGCTTTCGTTTCTTTTATATTCTTTCCGTCAATTCTGGATTTAAAAACATAGCATGTAACTTTGAATGAGCCGAATGGTTCCTCTCGATATGTTTCGGAGAAGAAATCTTCTATATATTTATTTTCGGTTTGCTCTAATCGTCGTTGAAGTCCGTAGAGATCTCTTTCCAAATTAATATCTTTAGGATAGCGGTACTTCCTATCTACGGTAAGGATCGGTAGAGCGGGGTTAAATAAAAATTCATTAAGGCTCTGGTTGAGATCACGGGAGATCACTGAACGACTGCCCTCGGGTAACCTGTATGAATACAGTTTAACAATCGAACCTGTTTCAAATAAAGTTTCGTATAGGTTCAGATCAAGTTTGTCGATTTTGAAAGATGGAATCTTATTATCAATCTTTAGATACTCGTACCAGGTATTTTTCTTCTTACCTTCCTCTTCTTTGGACAAGGGATGTTCTCTGATCAAGGTAAAACCAAAGTCACCACTTTTATCAAATCTTCTTGATCCTATCAATTGGTACCCTTTTTTACCACAGAAGATAATAGCACCACTTCCGCCCATATTGTACTTTCCTTGTACAAAGTGGATTTCATTTTTATTGCCACGTAATAATGAAAGGAATGTGTCTTCTAAGTCCTTCGGATGTTGCCCTTCACCGTTATCATATATCGTCAAACTAGAGTTTAATTTTGGCCCGTCTGCAAGGATTTGAATATTTTTTGCTTGCGACTTGCGAGGTCCTGTAAGATCCCAATTTTTGTAATGAGGAAAAAAGCGTTCGCGAGCTTCTTCCATGGTCTTTGGAGCATCATCTGATTTTGGATCGATGTTAGCCTCGTAGCACCTACGCATAAGTGTAGCATCGATAGAATTGGTGATTTTTTCAATGAGTGCAGCGATAGGCGAGGCTTGTTGATTTTCAATTACACCGTAGTTATTCTCATTGCCACTCAATGGATACCAGTTGTTTTGATGGAAAACATCAGTGTTTCCAGATATGTATGTATCTACTTCTTCCTCTGTGTGGCATTGGAAAAGATCTTTAAACAATTGATTTGGTGTCTTCATAATACAATATTTCCGTAGATATAGTTATAGGTCAAGATTCTTTTTTAGATCAGTTTTGGACAATATGTCATAAGAATACTTCGCTAAAGGTCGCTTTCCGAAGCTACCCATATCTCCGTAATTACCAATTATCACCCGCTTCAAAAACTCATTATTGATTCCAGCCTTTTTTCCTAAAAAGGCTTCTAATTCTGTTATTCTAGTTTTATTATAAAGTACAGACCTAAGTAATAATTCTTGAGCAATGTCTCTGTGATAACCGTGTAGTTGGGCAATTTGAAACGTTTGGTCTGAGTTCATGATTGCTTCTTTTTTGTCATCATCATCAGTTAAGGGCGTGAGTACAATGGTAAAATCTTCTATTTCAGGTATGATACTGACAAAGGGATCGGGTTTGTAGCTTATTTCGAAACGAAAGTCATCCGTATAATTGTGCTCATAAGGATGTATATGCTTATCCGTATAAAAATCTTTTGATCTTTTAAGATTCGAATTGCAAACATGGCAACTGGGAATCAAATTGTAAAGAGATATTGCTAAGAATGGATATTTGGATTTTGGATAAAAGTGGTCTATTTCTGCCCTAGTTCTTCCAAATTTACCGATGGAGGTATGAATGTAATTTCTATTACAATATGGGCATACATTAACTCCTAACTGTTCCGTTAACTTATAAGCATACCACTCCTCCTTTTCTCGAATAAAATCGTCATAGTCGAAAACAGATTGGATTCGCGAATAAAATTGTCCAAGTTCTGAGCTAAAATAGTTTTTTAGGGTATCGAATATCTTCTTGATATTCTTAATAGAAAAGATATCTATCTCATACCTCGACTCTAATTCAGGGGTATTTAATTTTTCAATTAAATCTGTAAAATTTTTATATAGTTGTTTTCGTGTTTTTATTACTATCGTTTTACCAATTGCAACTTCTGCTAGCCTATTTATTTGTACATACACATCGTCCCAATCTAAATAGTTTAAAAAGGCCTGATGATGAATGAGCAGGGGATATTTTTTAGCAAAATACGTCTGGTAATGTTCAATTTCTTTTCTTAGTTGATCCGGTGTGCCTAAGATTATTGATTGTAATATTGAATCATCTGTAAGTCTTAAAAAATATTGTCTTTCTTCGGGTGGGATGGAATTATCGTTAGAAAGAGCAATTAGATTAGAATATCCTGTAGAAGTCTTAAAGTACTTCAAATGGGATTGCATAATGGAATCCGTTATGGTACTTAAAAAAATCATTTTTGTCGAAGTTTTTCAATTTGTTGCATATGCCAGTCAATTTTTTTTTCATTAGAAAGCTGTTTAATTCTTGTCTCGAAAACTTCTAGTAACCGGTAACGTAATATTGGTTCGCCAATCATTTCAATTCTCTTTTTATAATTATTGACATTATCATCTATCATATTAGGTATGTCTTTTAATAATGTTTGAATTTTAATTTTTGCAAACTCACCAATAGACCCAGTGCTTAAGAAAAATTGGTTTGTAAAAAGTTGATGAATATTTCCGCCAAATGAAGAATCAGCGAATAGATGCTTCGTAGGTTCTCCAGATTCATTCAGTAGTAATATGTTTTCTTTTGGTAAGTCTGATATTAGGAATGGAGAGTGAGAGGTTAGAATAATTTGAATTTTACCAGTGTCAAAAATACTTGTAACAAATTCTATTAAGTCGTTAAGGAAGTTTTTCTGCCATTCAGGATGAAGGTAAAGATCACCCTCATCTATACAAATTAGCAAATTTTTAGAGCTACCAGTTATTTGAATAGCTAAATAATACAATTGAGAGAATAAGTTTAGATATGCTCGCATACCTGAACTTAATTGAGACCAATCATGAGATATCAACGTTTGAGTATTGAAAATTTCAGCTTTTTTATAAATAATAGATTTGAAATCTTCACTGAAGTCAACTATTATCGAATCTGTATTGTTCTCAACCACTCCAAAATCATATTGAGTATTTACTAATTCTTTTAGAAGTTGTTGGTAAAGTTCGAAATCATTACTAGATAATGATCCTAACTCCGTATATCCCACAAATTGTGTTAGAAATTTTGACACCTTTGGGTCTAATGAGGCAATTTTTTCTGCAAAGCCGGTTTTACCATCTATTTCAACTTTCTCTAGCAAAGGAGATATATTAATACCGTTATGGTATAAAAAACAAAGTAGGTTGATAGTTATTCCATATTTAAATTTATTATAATTCGATCCGTATTTGAGCGCTCTCCTATATCTAAGAATTACTCCCTTAATCTTTTGGTCTTCAGGGTCTGAATTACTTAACTCCGTGTAAGCTGTAGGGTAAAATACAAATCGTAGATTTTTGGTGTCCTGCTTTATTGAACTTAACCTTCGCAGTGTTTTGTCAAAAGATGGAGATGTAACGAATTTAATTTTATTTGATTGAAGTTTACTTAAATTCTTGAACGAAAAGTTGTGGACGGTGCTATCTTCAAATATATAATTTTTATTATCCGCAACATTTGAATAGAACATAGACTCCCATTCATCACTAGGATTTATTTTACTTAATTTAATCCCTTGGCAGCTAAGCATAGAAGTTTCCGTACCTCTCTTTTCTGTCCTGCCAAAGAAAAAGGGTTGACTGTTTTTTTTGAATAATAATATATAGTTATTTTTCAATTTACCTCTGCTACCACTACTAATTGCGGTGAGGATAAAATCAATCACATTGCTTTTTCCAGACGAATTCTTGCCGATAATCGCGGTGATGTTTGAAATTTTAGGATGAAAAAAATCATTTAAATAATGCTCATAATCCTCCTCAAATTCAAGTGTTCCATTTTTTTCTTTGAGTGCAAGTCCACCGCCTATAGAGGTCGCTGATATTTCATTTGAGATTTGGTCGTAGGTTAAAGAATACTGATTTGAGAAGTTAAATTCTTGTTGCTTTATATTTCTAAAATCATCTATCCATAAATAAATTAATTCCATTTTGACACAATTTTTAGAAGGTAACATACTATTTTGCCAGAAATTTATCTAGCAAAGATTTCAACTCTTCCAATCTTGGATATAATTTTTCCTTATGGTTGTCATAATAATTTTTTATTAAATGTATTTTGCTTGATTCAATAATTTCTTCTCTAAGGCTACTTTGTGAGTAATTTGCATTGATGTCGGTTAATAGTGAAGCCAAGAAAAGTATGTTCAAATCAATGTTACGATGAATTGGGAGTTCTTCGCTTTGTCTACTCCATTTATTGTTGACGTTTCGAAATACTTTTAATGAAATTTCTTTAACATTGTACTGTGCTTCTCCAATTGACAAATATTTGGCATCAGTTTGGCCAGCATATTTACTGTCGATTTTATCATAATTATCAACAGCAATAATAGGTTTATGTTTAAGGTGAGTTGGAATTTTAGTCATTATTTCGTTTCCTAGCTTTCAGAGTTATACCATTCAAAATGTCATAGATATTATTGACAATAGACTTTGCCGCACTGTTTTTAATACCAAGCAACAGTATAACTTTTTGTTTATTAACATCTAATAGTCTCTTAGGATCACTGATATACTCCCTCGGGAGCTTTGATTCAATCTTTTGCAATTCCCGTAACCTGATGTTAGGTTTTTTAAGCTCCCCCTCAGGATTATTAGTGAGATATTTCACGATTGTGTCTTTAATTTTTATCCATTCCATTGTTTAAAAACCTATATTCTCAATAAGAGACTTGATATGAGATTCATATATGTTTTTTCTCTCTATTAACTCTACTCTTACACTACCTCCACCAAACATAAACCATTATTCCCGTTCAGTTTTACGGGTAACCGTATTTGTCATTACTTTGCTAAATCATTTTATTTCTTACTTTTTTATTCTTTTAGATTAAATTAATTGAGTATTTATAAAATTATACTATATTTGTATTAGTTAATTATAGCGACACATAGGAGTGAGGTGTATCTCTTACTCTTTTACGATGTCACTCATGGTAGAAAACCGTCAAACTTTCCGTATGAGTAGATCGTGAGTTCGCTTTCTATTGGATTTTGCTATCTTCGAGATATCTATTCAATAGGGCGAACTTCATGTCAGTCTTTTGCGGAACTCAGACCTTCGGGCTGAGTGGTTCTTGACGGTACCTCTACCAAAAGCATTGGAGTTCGTCCTATTGGGTTATCACCCAATTTGATTACCTTCCTTTGCTTTTCGAGTCTACATCGTTACCCATAAACAGATGTATTATGACACGAGCAAAAACCATTTTTCACCACAGACCACAACCAATAAAGTATTGGTGTCCGTCGTATCCCGCTAACACACTTTTAAAGAACGTGAAATGCCCCCCGAATTAATCTTATGCTTGGTAGATATAGGCTAATGTTCGGTTTTCCTTCTTGCATTACAATTGTATCCTATTCACATCTTTATCTATCACATTTTTCATACAGTAGATAATGTGGTGCAATGGGAAATAGAATAAAGATTTTTAGCTCGATAATCGGCTATAATAGTGCTTTATTCACTTCCGTAATAAAAATAGTATTTATTAATAGCATTAACAAGAGTTAGAATATTTTATTATGTCCAGTGAATAGTATCGATGAAAGATCAACAAGATAACACTATAAAATCCGTTTGTTTGGGAGGTATGCTGTTTTTCAATAGCCTAAATTGTGTGCTTTTCAGTTCGATTTTATTTTAACTATTTTACTATGATTAGGAAGCCACATTAACCATTTTTTTACGACACGAAATATATAATTAGTAAAAGCCTAAGTTAATTTAGGTTTAACCCAATCCATTCCTATTAATCCCCCAAAAAAATGACGTTTTTATACGACTTAGCCGCGCTTTGGCCTAAACCAAAAAACAATTTTAAAGCCTTAGCAAGGCTTTCCATACTCCTTATGCTCAGTGCGTACCTGTTTATTCATCGTGCCGTTGCCCAGTCTCGCTCGGATAGCGCGGCTGGAGTTGAGGTTACAGAAGTAAGTCCCATTTTCATGGGAGAGAAGGTGCCGGATGAATTCTGGACTCAGGAGCATTTGTTTTACAGTGCAGGCGATACCATTCGAGGCACATTAGAGCAGTTTAAAGGCAAGCTGTTGATCCTGGACTTTTGGGCTACCTGGTGCGGTGCATGCCGAACAGGCTTTGCCAAACTGGATAAGTTTACCCAGCAATACCCTGATGATGTGGTCTTTGTGCTAGTGAATCCCTTGCAATACAAAGACTCTTTTGAAAAAATTGATCAGTGCTATAAGAATGTACTGCCTAAGATTGGCGGCACCAGTCTGCCCTCCATCATTTTTGATGAAAAGTTGATCGCACAGTTTCCCCACCGCTTAATACCCAACTACGTATGGATTTCTAAAAACGGCTTTATCCGGGCATTCACCGGCGGGGGCGGACTCGTGCAAGACATTATCGATTACCATATTGACAAACAAAACCTTTAAGCAGCTTACCCTATCAATATTATGAAAACAATATACTTACTTGCGCTGACCATGGCTCTTTCTTATCATACCGCGCGTGCCCAGCAGCTGCGCGGTCAGGTGGTCTCCAAACAGGATGGCGTGCCCATTCGTGGAGCCACAATCCGGCAGTTAGGCTTAGATAACTCTGCTATCAGCGATCTTCGTGGACGGTTCGTACTGGGAGTGCATCCTTCCAGAGAAAGGCGGTTTGTGATTGAACATCAAGGCTACCGAACTGTTACCACCGATGTTATGGATGCGGCCAGAGATACGTTAACGGTACAATTAGAAACCGAGCTGCGTTCGGTCGACTCGGTCACCATCGTCTCTACAGGCTATCAGCAGCTCCCACGCGAGCGCGCGACCGGTTCTTTTTCCATGGTTGATAAAGATCTCTTTAATCAGCAGGTTGGTCCGGATATTATCTCCCGGTTGCCCGCTATCGCTAGCAGCATTACGACCGATAACAGCCTGACTACGCCAAGACTGATGGTACGAGGACTATCCACCATTCAGGGACCCCGCGATCCGCTCATTGTGGTGGACAACTTTCCTTATGAGGGCGACATCCAAAACATCAACCCCAATATTGTCGAGAGCATCACGGTATTAAAAGACGCGGCAGCCTCGAGCATCTGGGGAGCTAGAGCGGCTAATGGGGTTATTGTGATCACCACAAAAAAGGGATCGTTTGATAGACCTATTTCTATAGAATTTAATAGCCATGTGACCATCACCTCCAAACCGGATCTGGGTTACATCCGGCAGATGTCTAGCGCAGACTACATCGATATGGAAGTAGAACTCTTTAATCGGGGGTTTTACAATAGCCGCATCGCTTCGGCAGCGAGACAGGTGCTCTCTCCGGTGGTAGATATGCTCAGCAAACTGCGCGAGGGATCGATGGACGCGGAGCAGGTAGATGCCGAATTACAGCGGCTGCGCGGCATAGACGCGCGCGATCAGCTGAACCAGCATATGTATCGAGCTGGAGTAAACCAGCAGTACTATTTAGGACTTCAAGGAGGATCTGAAAAACTGTCTTGGTCTTCGGCAGCAGGCTATGACCGTAATTTTGACAACTTAGGAGAAGGGTATAGAAGGATGAACCTACGATTTGAAAATACCTATAGACCAATCAAAGCCTTATCGCTACGTACCGGCATCTATTACACCGAGTCGGGCACCCGTTCGGGCAGACTGGGCTATAATGATATCTCGATGAACGGCGGTGTGTTTGTTCCTTATATGGAAATTGCAGACAAATATGGTCGGCCAATACCGGTATTTAACACCTGGAACAATAGCTTTATCAATTCGGCCGGGCAGGGGCTGCTGCAAGATTGGAACTACTATCCGCTAACCAACTGGCAGCACCAAACGAGTGCTAGCCGCGCGTCCAATATCCTAGCTACCGCGGCACTTGATTATGATATCCTGCCGGGGCTGAAAGCTTCGGTCAACTATCAGTTCGAGCGGCAGTACGATAGCGGCAGTACGCTCGCAGATCCGCAAAGCTATATGGCGCGCGACTTTGTGAACCGCTACACCCAAATCAATAATCAGGGTCAGGCTAGCTATCCCGTACCCAGGGGAGGCATCCATGATCTATCCAGCGGCATGCTCCGCAGCAACAATGTGCGAGGCCAGCTTGGCTATGATCGCAGTTTTGGTGAAGCGCACCATATCAGCGGAATTGTAGGGCTGGAAATGCGCTCGGTTGTCCGGCAGGCCGACCAGCATCGCCTTTATGGGTATAACCCGGATGATATGACCAGCGGACTGGTTGACTTCACGCGCAGTTACCCTGGTTTTGTCTCGGGTAGTAGCTTTATCCCCAACAACCAATTTGTATCAGCTACCCACACGCACTTTTTGTCGCAGTATGGTAATGCAGCCTACACCTACCGCGACAGGTATACGCTCTCGGGCAGCGTGCGCCGGGATGCCAGTAACCTGTTTGGATTAAACACGAACGACCAGTGGAATCCGTTTTGGTCGGTGGGCGGCGCCTGGAAAATTTCCGAGGAATCTTTTTTCCAATCGGATTTAATTAGTTACTTAAACCTCAGAGCTACTTACGGCTTTAGCGGTAATATTGATCCTGCGATGGTGGCGGTCAATACCATTCGCTATTTGCCCGGTAATTCCAACTACACGGGCAGACCGGTGGCCGTAGTCAATAATTATTATAATCCCTCGCTGCGCTGGGAGACTTCCAATATGATCAATCTGGCGGCTGATGTGCGTATGCTGGACAACCGTATCGTGGCTAGCGTGGAGTATTTTAGAAAAAAGGGCAGTGATCTGTTTGGTGCTGCGCCACTAGACTACACGACCGGCATTCCGCCATACACACTGCGTAATGTCGCTAGCATGTCGGGCAGTGGAGTAGATGTGGAATTAAAAACGATCAATATCAGCTGCGGCGGTTTGGAATGGTCAAGCATACTGAACTATAGTTTCTTTAAAGATCAGATTGAGGAGTACCTCATCAATCGTACCCTAGCTAACCAGTATGTCAATCCGGGCAACGTACCCATCTCTGGCGTGGCAGGCAGACCCGTTTATGCCGTATTTGCCTACCCATGGGCAGGCCTGGATTCCCAAAACGGAGCCGCACAAGGATACCTCGATGGAGAAGTTAGTACGGATTATCGGACGATTATTGGCGCGGGAACAACGCTGGAAGAGCTGGAGTTTTTCGGCTCGTCGATTCCGACCAGTTTTGGCTCTTTCATAAACTCCTTTTCTTACAAAAATATTAGCCTGCAGGTAGGTATCTCCTATAAGCTGGGTTACTGGTTTCGCAGAGGATCGATCCATTATACCAACCTGATGAATAGCTGGCGTGGCCATAGCGATTATGGCAATCGCTGGCAACAGCCCGGTGATGAGGACATCACAGATATTCCTGCTAATATGTACTCCACGGACTCCCAGCGGGATAACTTCTACGCCGGATCCGCCGCACTAGTAGAGCGCGGAGATCATATCCGCTTGCAGTACATCAATCTGAGCTACGGTTTGCCCCTGCAGGTTGCCGGAAAGCGGCAGCAAATATTGGTGTACTTGAATGCCAATAATCTAGGACTGCTCTGGCGAGCAAACAAGCAGGGTATCGATCCGGACTTTAATAATACGACCGGCACGCGATTAGTGCGGCCAGCAGGCTACACCATAGGGATGCGGGCAAACTTTTAAACTTACTATAACGATGGAATTACAAAGCAAACCATATAGAAATAGACGAACTGGATTATTTGCAAGATGGTCAAAACAGATCTTGCATGCGAAAGTCCTGCTGGTCTTAATCATCACGCTGTGCTCAGCGTGCAATAGCTTTCTGGAACAAAGGGCGGATCAGCGGTTATCTGTACCAACGACCGTGGCAGACTTTCAGGCCATGCTGGACAACTTCGGAAATATCAACAATGACTACACGGCAGCGGGAGAAGTGAGCGCGGCAGACTTCTATTTAAGTGATGCCGATGTGGGAGGGTTAGGATATGAAAGTGACCGCAGACTATACACCTGGCAAGCAGACTTTGTGGCACGGCCGCAGAGCTCTGGTGGCGATGAGTGGTACAACTGCTACTATGCGGTAAACATTTGCAATCTGGTACTTCAGGGTATGGAGGAGCAGAATCTGAGTGGGGTGCAGGCCGATCAGGTGCGCGGTCATGCTCTATATGTGCGGGCAAGCCGCTTTTTGGATGCTGCGCAGACTTGGTGCGTAGCCTATAACACGAGCACGTCTCAGCAAGAGCTGGGCATGGTACTCAAGCTTGATCCAGACCCCAATGTCCCATCCCAGCGCGCCACGCTGGAGCAAACCTACCAGCAGATCATCGACGATTTAGCACTTTCTATTACACTTTTGCCAGAGCTTCAACCGGGAAAGACAGCGCCCACAAAAACCGTGGCGCTAGCGATGTTAGCTAGGACGTATTTGTACATGGGCGATTATAGCTCAGCCCTTGATCGCCTGAATGAAATTGATTTATCGAGTTTGAGGCTGATTGATTTCAATACCCTCAGCGAAGCACCGCTTTATCCCATTCCTGTAACCACCAATAGTAGTGAGGAACTACTGCTATGGAGCAATACGCTCTATGGCGGCGCGCTGAGTATAAGCGTTGCCAAGATAGTACCCGAGTTATATGATAGCTACACCGCGCACGATCTGCGAAAGCGCATCTATTACGGGGCAAACCCGGATGGTACGTACTTCTTCCGAGGTGGCCATACCGGGGCGATGAATGTAACTAACGGGATAAGCGCAGCCGAGATACTACTAATGGTTGCAGAATGCAAGGCGCAACAGGGAGATATTGGCGGCGCAGCCGAAGCACTAAATCAGCTTTTAGTCACGCGTTACCAGAGGGCAAATTTTACACCGTACACGTTTAGCGATAGAAATACTGCACTAGCTATTATCAGAGAGGAACGTCGTAAAGAGTTGGTGATGCGCGCGCTGAGATGGCCGGATATAAAAAGGTATAATCGGGATGGAGCAGGAATCACGCTGGAAAGAGTTACCGATGGTCAGCGTTACCGACTACCGCCAAATGATCCGCGTTATGCCATTGCCATTCCAGAGGAAGTGATTGCGCTATCGAATATTCAGCAGAATCCGCGCTAAGCAAATTCAGCAGCTATGTTGTTCAGAAAAAAGGAAAATCTAATTAAGCACTACCTGAATACTAAAGCGGAGTTAAGAACTTGGAAACCCGATCATGTCACTTTGCTTGAGGGATTACTTCTGCAGGAGATTGATGTGCCCGATGAAGACTTTCTTGTTAGGGGTAGCATGCTATTTGCAGCGGTTAGTGATTGGATCAAAAACAACGGAGATCTTCTGGATGTGATAAGGGCAATTAGTGATACCAGAATACAGAATAGGAGCTAACTCAGGAAAACTTGATTATTATTGGATCAGACGCCCACATTTCTCAGAATCCTACAATCAAATTATAAAGATATTATCGAACAGCGTTTTTGTAAATTTTCGACCTGTTTATAGCTCTATTAAAGGAAAGCCATAATGGAAAAGATCAGTATATGATTTCGTGACGAGTGAAAGGCTGATTTTTTGAAAAACAAGTTTTTTAGAACAGCCCAATTCCCGCACGGTAGCCTGAGCCTTCCAGAATCGAACCCTTGGGTGCTCATCCTGTTCAACGTATTGCTGTTTGCAGGTTTAAAGGCGATTAGTTCTTCTACAGGACTAATCGCCTTTACGGTAAAGTTATTATCTAAAAGATGCTTTTCGGCGATGGTAAGGACTTGTTTTACGGATTTGGCTCTACTGTCATATGCTCCGAGATCAGGTAATTGAAATTAAGGATTTTGTTCATTTCTGCTATATCTGAGGCATTTTGCATTTGCGAAGCAGAGACATCTCCGTAAATAAATACATGAGTCTTGCCGACCAGGTAATACTTTAGGGTGACGAAAGATTGGACGAAGGGCTTGTCTTCTTCAAAGTCGTAACTGATGGTATAGCCTACTATCGCGTCTTTCTCCTTTTTGACCACCACGAGTTGGGTATTTTCTGCCACAAAACTTTCCAGATCAAAAGGAGTCGGGTCGGTAGAGAGCCAAAGCGTCAGCTGTTTCAGGCCATAATCCTCCGCATGCTCTATATCGTAAATTTTCGAATGATCTTTGAAGGTGCCAATTTTTATGGGACCAAATTTTTCATTCTTAAGATCGCCGGATTCCCATAACGCTATTTTTTCGGGTATACGCAGCACGATGTCGCTATCATACGTATCGTCAAATATGGTATCGACCTTTGTAGCCAGTTTTTTCATCGGCTCCAACACGATGGGCGAATCCTTCGCCAAGGTTTGTTTGTAGGCTTCTATTTTATCTGCAATAGTTTTTCGATATGCAATAGCCTCTTCCAAGTCTTTTTTGTAGGCTTCCTGATCTATCTTTTCAAATTCCATTATCGTGTTTTTTGATTTAGAATTGGTTGCGTTATCTACGAATTTGATGAGAAAGCTATTTCCCTGGAAGTGATGATCGTACATCTCATAATAATCCTTGCCCGTAATCTGCAGCTGGCTTAGTTGCTTAAAATCGTTCAAGCCGATAGCGAATTTTTCAGGCCATTCAAAATATAGGCTATCATTGCGTTTCACGAAGTGAAAGTTATAATCTGCTATCTCCTCCATGGACATTGCGGTCAGTCCGAGGAATGGTTCACCGTCTTCTCTATGGATGCTCTTGATACGCCAAAAGGATTCACTTTCCTGCGCACAGGATTGTAAGGCTATGGTGGAAGTAAGTACGAGTGTAAGCATAATTAGTGTTCTCATCGTGTTGTTTTATTAAGGAAGTATAAACAGATAAAATTGATAAAGGCTAATGCAATCCGAAAAGTGTACGCCGCATCATTTACATACCATTCGCTTTCCCAAATGTAACATTTACCACGATGACCGTATCCAACGATTTATTATTTACAAGAAGTGATTTACGATTCGTCTTGGTGCTGCTTTGTACAGCAGTTCATAAATGGGCAACAGCGAATTGTAAATGCGCTGCGTGATATTGATCAATTAGCTTTAATTTAATCATTCATAATAACATCAAAACCGACAGGAGTAAAGCATATATGAAATCTACTCAAATAATAATCTTCAGTTCACTAGTGGCACTACTTATCATGAATAGCTGCATCGGGCAGCCGAAATCTTTAGCGACGTCGGTATTATTTTTGGACAACTTTGATTTTTCGACTTAGGTAAGCATATTATTGCCTGCCGATACGAAAGACAATACCTATTCGGAAATGTACAATGTGAAAAACACCGCACTGCAAAAGTTCATTAGCCGAGAGAATGATTACACCGACGAGGGAAAGCCGCTGTGGGTAGAATATCGACAATTCTCCTCTAGAAGCAGCGATGAGATAGCGACATACGGCGACTTTGTATTCAACACCTTCAATATGGTGGTGAGTCTGGAAGAAGACATGATGGTGTTTAACGCCATCGCTTCCGATCTCACGCAGCAGCAGAGCGATCAATTTATACAATTGTTAAACAAAGAACACGGTACGGCCGAAAAATCGGAAGGCGAGTTTATGGATTCTTTTGAGGTGTATACTTGGGCATTGAAGGATAGGGTCTTGAAATATGTGCCGCTGTACGACAATGAGGAGAGTACGCTCGTCGTGATGAAAGAAAAAGAAAATAACACGTTGCAAGCAGGGGAAAAACATCCACATTATCGGGAGCTCTTTTACATTATACAGGCGAAGTATGCTGAACAGGTTATCGGCCAGTTTCATACCGGCGATCTCTTGTATTGTCAATAAATACGATCCTTGCAGCGCTAATTGTAAACGCCTAGATGCGAATCGTAAACAGGAAATAGAAGATTATGGTTTATCGCTTAAATTTCGACTCAACATAATAGAAATAGCCATGAGTAATGTATACGGTATAGCAAAATCTTTCTGGATACTTTGTTGTCTGGTTTTGCCTTTATGGACTAATGCGCAAGATCATCTTGTAGAAGAAAAGACCAGCCAAGCGATGATCCATTATCAGGATGAGGAATATGCACGTGCGGCACAGCTTTATGAAGAACTATTAGAAAAAGATTACAACAATGCATACCTGCTGTCGCAATGTGGATTGTGCTATTATCTACAACAGGAATTCCAGCTCGCCAAAGAAAAATTCAGGTTGGCCACCTTGTATGCTAACGTAGACGACAAGGAAACGCTGGCGCTATACCATTCCAATTTATCGGCAGCCTATTCCAACTTAGATGAGGACGAGCAAGCATTTGAACATGCAGTCAAGGCGTATTATATGGATAAAGAAAGGTTGTGGAATGCGGCTTCTATGGCGCAAAATATCGCGCGATACGACGACTGCCTCAAACTCATGAACGAGGCGGATCCCACGACATTGCACAATGCTTTCCAAACCTTGTACGGGAGATCCTATTATCAAAAACAAGAATATAGGACAGCGATAAAGCATTACAAAACCTTTTTCGACCGCTATGATCCTAGCGATGATACGGTGCCGCTTATCATAAAAGACGATCGCAACTTTTACCTCTATTCCTGCTTGTATCTATTGGCGCAAAGTACGGACGAAGACGAACAAGGACAAATCATGCAGCAGATTGTGGATGCGCAACAGGCGCATCCGATGGTGTTTTATCGACAAGATATGCTTGCTTTCTTCACTGCACCAAAAAATATCTGTAAAACCTACCAACTCCGTCCCGAATTGTCTAAACGACTCTATCGTTCATGGATAAAGGAAGCCAATAAGTATGACGACCTCTTATTTAGCTTTTATGCGCTCGACGCTTTTGAGGAGACGTATGCACTAAGCACTGATTATCTAAAAGATGATGTTGGGGAAATTGAATTGGAATTTCGACAGATTCAGTTTTTTTCTGCGCTGCAGTTGTATCTCCAAGATGCTGTAAAGAGCGAGCACAAGCAAGACTCCGGTAAAATTCAGGAGTTGCTGCGCCTGTTTGATGGATTTTTTGAAGCGGATAAAACCTATAGTTTCGAAGAATTTGTAGCGATCCCAAGGGTCGAAAATCTGATCGAAGGTCTGCTTTTGGCTTTTCGTAGCAATTATCGTCATGATGAGGACAAAAAGAGATTAGCGCCCATACAGATGAAATTCATCGAAAGGCTACCCAATCCTGATTTAAGAGATAAGATCATAGATGATCTGGGGATGAAACAGCTGCTAACCGAAAACAACTAACGATGAATAGAGGAACGGAAAATAAGCGAATATCCAATGGGATGATCTACGGCATTATCGCATGCGTGGTGATTGCTGGAGTAGCATTTGGTCTGTATACATTCAGCCAATCAAATAAAACAGCCATGCCAAAGCCTACAGTTGCCGATTCGACAACCGTAGCGGATAGCGCAAAAACAAAAGTGCTGGAAGAGTTGCACCATCAGGATTCTGTGCCTTCTCGCTTACCCATAGCATGGGATGGGGACAATGGGCCTTGGACTGCTTACCGAATAATTGGGCACACCAGCGATTTAGTAGATCGGGATCTTAAGTTCGGTGACAAGGTGTGGGTGGATGACGAGCAATCCAAAGAAGCGTATAAGGTAGTGCTTGCTCGACCAGATGTGGATCATAGCAGCCAATCGACTTTCCGACTGAATGCCGATCTGTTGATTGAGGAATATCGATTCGATAGGTATAGAACCAATTTCTCTTTGGCGCCATTTACCACATTGCCATCTGGTGTCAAAAAAATCCTATTGGATGACCAGTATAGCGACGGCAATTCCTATAGCCTCACGCAGAATGAAGCTCGCTCTAAGTCTTCCGTCGCTTTAGGGGATTTTGACGAAGATGGCATACAGGATGTCGCCGTGATAGTAGATAATAATGAAAAGCAGATCAGTCGCTTATTGATATTTTGTTCCAATAAAGTGACTCACCAGCCGTACGTTGCTTTTGCCGAAAACTATACCGACAAGATGCGAATTCGCTCTTTTCGAGAAAAAGCAAAGATCTACCTCAATACCAGCGAATTTGTGCCAGCGCCCAGAGATGGTGTGATCCTGACGGCAGATGATGTGGTGCTCGCTATTGTATATGATACCGAGTCGCAAAAATTCAAAACCTATTTTCAAGAATAATAGGCCGTGAGACACAAATCAGCATTTTTTGAACAGCAGGAGTGGCACAGCAGCAGCATTATCAAAGAATCACCCAGAAAGAAGTATATCCAAGTGCGGAAATTTATAGAACACGAAATTCGGAATTTACGAATACTTAGAAATAGCGCGTTGTGCATGCTGTTGTTGGTCGACCTACTATTGGTTAGCCTGTTTATCTACGCTATTTATTCTGTATATCAGCACAGGGAGTTACAAGTTCCTTTTTTGGCATATAGTTTCCCTACCGTATTGTCTTTACAAGGCATTTTGTTGCTGGTATTTGCTCCGCTGATGTGGGTGATTTACAATCGCTTTCAGTTCATCTTGGTCGAAATAAAAAATCTGAATGAGGAATTTGCGCTGCTCTACAAAGAATATTGCCAGCAGATACCGCGCTTCTTTTCTACTCCGCCACAGTACCTGATCTCTCAGAAGGGATTGCTAGTATTTAAGAATTTTAAACGCTTTGTTTTCAGGCCGCACGCCATTCAGCGGATCGCTATTCGCAGGGTAAATTGGGGTCGCTTCGGGAAAAGATGCCAGGTACGTATTTATCAAGAGGATAAGCTTATTACTTCGATCAGTTATGCTACGCTTTATCCGGAAGAAGTTGATTTTCTAAAACAGCATATTGTATTTATCAATAGAGCTATTGTAGTAGAAGACGAGGTATAAAATTATTGAAGATAGATATAGTATATTCCATTAGAATGCGTATTGGCTCATGCCGATCAATAAAATGAATGTGATGAAGAAAGTGATTAAATATGTGCTGCCTGTTGTTGTTCTCTTAGTGATTGCAGTCTCTGTTTTCAAGAAAGTAAATATCAATCCTAATCTATCGGTTGGTGATCGGATAGACAGTCTGAACGGCGTGTATGTATATTATAATGGAGGTGTGAGCCACACCGGCGATCGCAATACCGCGGTGGATGGCTACAATCTGGGAATCACATATCAATGTGTAGAATTTGTAAAGCGGTATTATTACGAGTACTATGGCCATAAAATGCCCGATAGCTACGGCAACGCTAAAGACTTTTTTGATCCGACATTGGCAGATAGTACGTTGAATACCAAGCGAGCATTGGAACAGTTTGCTAATCCAAGTAAAAGCAGGCCACGGGAAGGTGATTTGGTCGTGTATACACCCACGCTATGGAATCGTTATGGTCACGTCGCCATTGTGTCGTCGGTAAGCAACGATTTCGTGGAAATTATCCAACAAAACCCAGGTCCATTCGCGGCGGCGAGAGAACGCTATCGCGTGCTAAAAGATGAAAATAATTGGCAAATAGTCAATCCGAGAATACTCGGCTGGCTACGGATGCCCCCATATGAAAATATAGGAGATCCGATATGAAAGGCATCAAATACCTCAGAAATTCGCTGTTTATTCTCTTTACTGGCTGTGCGGTATGCTTGCTTTGGTTCGTGCTGCCGGCACACCTCGCGTGCAGAACTCGTTTTGAAGGGGAGTCGGTCACGACGATCTGGGGAGATACCGTATCTTGCCATGGCGAATCGATGGATAGTATATCCGCTTATTTGCAACTCATGATTGGTTGCCTGCTTGTACTGGTATTGCTTCTATTACTTTGTCAACTTTTATTAAAGAAAACCGTATGAAATACATCCTATTGCTGATCCTTATGATGAGCAACACTATACTTCTGCAGGCACAGCAAAAGCCATATATACCACAAGGTGATGATTGGAAAAAAGAGATCAGTGGGCAGTACGGTCATTTAGAGGGTGTTTCCTTGTTTGAGGATGGTACCTTTATGCTGTACGGTTACGCTACGCTAGTTTTTGGGACGTATCAAAAAGATGCGGACCACTTAAAATTCACCACGGAAAAACTCGATACCGTGCAGGTCTTTGGGCATCATAATCCCAACTTAACTGGTAAATCGACAATGGTTTTTAGCGGATTTGAAAGAGGAGGGAATTTTGTGCAATTCGACCGAGAGATGCCGCAAAGGGTTTTCAATGAAAATGCCAATTGCTTCGACAGTCCTTTTATTTTTAATGCCCCAATGATACCGTCCGATGGCAAGATCATCATCGTGTCTGGTTGGGAAGGTGAAGAAACCCATGCTTGGAGTTTTAACAATGACCAGCAGCTCAATGAATTTGTTTTTGTACACAATCAGCCAAAACGCGCATACCAAGATTTCTTAGGTGGTTTCTACCATGATAAAGATGGAAACCTATGTATCCAATTGTCCAATTATGGTGGCGAAAAAGGTTATACAAGACGCTACGCCGGTACCGAAAATGATCAGTGGAACGATATACTTGATATGAAGCGCCAGTATGCAGGAACGGATGATTTCGATGCCAAATACTTTGTGAATGTGAGTTATGCTACTTTCTCCGAAGTAGATTTGTCCCAATATACCTTTGATGAAAGCGGTAACGAGTATATTAAAATCGATAGCGAAGAAAACAATGACTATTACGATCAAAACCCCTATAATGATGATCGTGTATTGCGGAAATTAGAACGCCTGTCTTTACGTGTGGCTACAGATGTAGTGCTATCGACAGACAAAATAAAACCCGGCAGCATTTTCTATACGACCTGCGAAGAACCCGAAAAATCCTACAAAAGCCCTAATCATGTCCAACAGGAGGAAGTAGAGAGCGAGACACTCATCACGATTCCTCCGGTACCGATACCGGATAGAGATTAACCAGAAGAAACCTGCAACAGGCAGTAGATCTATACCAAAAGATAAAGCTGGATAAGCGAATTTAAAACCTCTTATTGCGGATTGTAATTGCTTCGCAACCTTTTCACCTATATGTGGTAATATTAGTCAACAATAGATTTTTAAACTGCAACTGGAAAGGATGGCCAAACGAATTACCGCTTTAAAATGTCCGCAATGTGGAAGTGTCAAAAAACAATCCGTCAAGGAGGATCATTATATCTGTAATCATTGCGATACCGAATACTTTTTGGATAATGATGATATCAATGTTAATCATCACCAAAGAAGAATTTGATCAGAAGAAGGCCACCTATTTGTCCAACTTATAAACCATTCACATTATGAAATATTTCATCGTAGTAGTGTTTATCCTATCGCTTTTGGGCGTTTGTTTTCTCTGCTTAAATTACCTCTGGGCTTGGTTTCCGGTGGATTACGGGCAGGTGATGAAAATCATACTTTCCGGCTTGATTTTGTTGTTGGTGCTGACGGGTTTGGCCATGTTGTTTAGTAGCGCCTTAGGCGAAAATCCAAATCATCCCAGCGTTGGAAAGAAATAAGATGCGATTGTTTTCCACGAAAGTAATGGTCTGCACTGTAGCCGTGTTTGTGTTACTCACCACGTTGTTCACCGTCGTATTCATTATGAAGTTTAGTTTCGGTGCGAAGATCGGCATGGCCACGCTGCACAATATCGTGATCGAACGCGCGATATACCTCACTATTCCGATTGCGATAGCCTATTGGTCTATCCACAATATGATTATTCATGTACGGCATTTCTGGACCTTAATGGCATCTATTGTGTTGATTCTCATTGGGCTCAGTGCCGTATTATACTATTTTTACCTGTTCTATATCGTGGTGCCCTTGTTTTTGGAAAATCCATTTGTAGACTGATACATTACTTGTTGACTTAAATAGATGATGATAAAACTAATCTTTTTCATGTCGCTATTGACGACGGCATTTTTAGTACAAAATTGCCATTCGAGTGCTGTTCATCCATCGGCAGGAAATCGTCCTCGTCCAGATTGGTTGAAGTCGGAGCTGCATCATGTAGTCACGATTGAGCAAAGCAATACAGCGACACAGGAAGGTTTTTTTCTGATTGATCATGCGCTTTCTTGTGATGCCGCGAGCGTCCCAGTATTTTTTATTCAGGCGCATATCCCATTCGCCGTATTTAGGGATTTGGAAGGATTCTATCCCGAGTTGCCCGAATTTATACTCGTGATTCCGGATTGGGAATTTTATAATAAAATAGCGGAAGAAGCTACCAAAAATGGGATCTCCATCGAACCTGCCACCACCAACTATTATTACCAAGTGAGCAGAGCTAATGGATCGGTGACGGTGGATGAGTATCACATTTCTGGCGATGGACATCCGCAGTTTAATTTTGAAAAGCCTGTCGCCTCGAAAGCGGATCTCGTGGTCTATCGTACAGAACAGTATGGGGCGATCTGCTGTCCGCGAGATGAAAGACATGCACTGTCGGACAAGGATGCCACATTTATCCAAGGCTATGAAAAGCAACATGGCGTAAAAATTAAAGGAACTTATAGACAGAATAGGGGCGATGAGGGCGAATATAGTACGTACTACACGCTGCAAGGTTTATCCGCAAGAGAGCGCTTAGCCTTTCTACTCGCTAAGAATACACAATGGCAATGGAATAATCAAGGCGTATTCGATCCGCAAACGCCCCGAATCATTACGCCAACACGCGTACTACGCGCAATTGAGGAATATAGTAAGATACAATTGATCACCTATTAATACGCAATACTATGCTGCAGCCTGTTCTATTTCTCCTCATCATTAGCATCTCACTTAGTGCTTGTCAACAACAGAGCGATCCTGCCAGAAGCAAAAACAGTAAGGAAGAGAACCAAGCTTTACTAAACTTACTTGCTGACAATATGCACGCAAGCATCACCGACATGACCGAAAGACAGCGTGAGCCGACTAATCAATGGTTATTAGTGAGTTATTATCCGTTATCTGCCCATGAGCTAGCAGCGTTGCAATCTGTCGCAGATCAAGAAGGCAGTTTCGCAACCGGTTTGGTGGATGGCATCACCTGCAGGATAGTGAGTATGCAACTTCGTGACGAAAATGGAGTAGACATCACCCTGGCAGATACGAGTCAATACCCACTGTATGTACAGCGATTTGGATTGTGGGAACACGAGGAGAAATTGTGTCAAAATGTGGGCATTCAAATTCGTACGCTTGCGCCATTTTCTAGCTTGACTGGCCATATCGAGCTTCGGCTTCAGTTAGAAGACGACGCGGTAAGCGTAATACCTGTAAACATCAGCATAAATGATGTGCTGTAGCGGTCTTTTTTAATAATTATTTTTTATGCTTAGACATCTTTTTCCCAGATTATTGATTGGTGCTGCTGCGCTACTCGTATTAGCACTCCATACCAGCGAAGCGGATAAAGGTGGTGGCAATAATGGTATGGGATTGAAAATCCTGTTGTTCGTCGCGCTCGGTATCTTGCTAATAGAAGGACTGTACCTTTTCGGAGAAATGCTCGCTCTTGGTTATAAAACAAAATACCAATTGGCAGCGATCAATCTAGGGCTTCTCGCCATTGGAGCTCTTGTTTTCCTATACTTATCTACTCTTTAATTTATTTTCACTATTAAATCCCTTTACTATGATGGTTAGATTTACCGTATTACTTGTTGTGCTTTTGCAGCTTTCTATTACTCACGCTCAAGAGACTATGCTACCTGAAGTGTTGGATGTAGCACACATACGATTTGATGGCAAGTTGGCACGCTTCTTTTCGGTGTCTGAGTTCGAAGCGCATTATCAGCAAGCAGACAGCACCGCTTTACTCATCGATTTGCAGCCCTGTAGTTATGTTTTTGAATACGCCGATGGCAGCAAAGATGCGGATGATGAATATTGGTACAAGGATGGTTCTCGTTTCGAACGCAGCCAGGAGAAGCTTGCGGTAGATGAATTCCGATTTACTAATGATCATTTTATACTGTATACCGATTTGCGATTGGATGCCTCGACAACGTTAGCTGATTTGGCGATTCATTTTCCCAATGCTGTACAAGCCATGGGTGAGCTAGATGTACAAGGGGAAGGAAAAATGCAGATGCTGATATTCCGTGAAGACGAGGAAAATATATCTGATGGACACATTCGTCTCTTTCTCAAAGATGGAAAGCTATCTTTTATCCATTGGTGGTTTCCCTGTTAATAATAGGGTGGTTTTTTGAGTGATAGCCAATCATTTTTTGAAAAAATGATGCTACATTAGGGAAAGAATTTTCCGCAGTTAGCTATTCTATGGAATAGCTAACTGCGCGGAATCTGATGATGCCGATCAGGCAAAGTCAGACTATCTACCAAAGCAACAAGAACATCACATTACACAATGCAGGGTGACAGCAATAAGTATGCAGCAAATACGGATCAGCGCATGATAAAAGTGGTAATTATAGAGGATGAACCCGCTGTGCGCAAAGAAATAAGCTATCTCGTGCAGCAAGAAACCGATATGGAGTTGATCGGTTGGACTGATAATGTGTGTGATGCAACGACTTTACTCGAGCAAAAAATGCCCGACATCGTATTGATGGACATTCAGCTGCGCGATGGTACGGCGTTCGATGTATTGAATCAACTAAAAACTATTCCTCAAAACATTATTTTCATCACCGCCTACAATCACTTTGCTATAAAAGCGATAAAATACGGTGCGCTAGATTATCTACTCAAGCCTATCGATCAGACCGAATTGCAGGAAGCGCTTGATCGCTACCGTCGTCGGCGAGAAGATAATCCACAGTGGATGCAGCAACTGTCGCTCGCGCAACAGAGCATCGCGGAAAATCAACTTCCAGAAAGTATTGCCTTGAATTCGGTTAACAACATTCGCATCATCCCAGTGCAAGATATTCTATACTGTAAAGGCGATGGTCCGTATACCCATTTTCATTTGCAAAGCGGAAAAGTGGAGTTGACCTCTAAACCGCTGAAGTATTTTGAAGAGCTGTTGCCAAATCCTCATTTTTTACGGACGCATCAGTCGTATTTGGTCAATCGGAAATACATCTCTAGCATTCAGCGTTCCGAAATTTTGGTTTTGGAGAACAAGGAAGAAATCCCAATTTCTCTGCGCAGAAAGAACTTTATTATCGAACAATTATCCCTTGCGAAGTGATGCGCAGTTTCTTTTTTATATTGTTCATAAGTTTTCTATTTGCCTGTCAAGAACATACAACTACGTATACAGCTGGCAAATCAGATGTAAAAACACACATACAGCAGCTAGAAACGGCCGGCATTACGCCGCAAAATTACGATTCTCTAAAGTCCGTCTGGCATCAGTTGTACCAAGATCCTACCTTATCGTCCGACAGCGTATCGTATGCTAAGGTGACGTATCATTTGGCGCGGATGTACGGCATGCGAGGGGAGGATTCGGCTAGTTTCTTTGTGAAAAAAGCATTGGATTTTATCGAACCGACACAAGGAAATCTCGACGAAAAAGCGCTAGTGTACAATGGGATGGGCAATATTCTGAGTTTACAATCTAAGGCGCATGAAGCAGGTTTTTATTATAATCAAGCGGCAGCGATTGTACTCTCAGACAGTTTAGTCGATCTGTCTGCAGAAGCCAAATCGGTGATGTTGCTATCCGCGGCACAAAGCAATAATGCCACGTATCAACTCTCGCTCGCAGAGCGAATGATTCGCGAAGCGATCCCAATTTGCGATTCCTTGCCAGCAGGGCACATCAGCCATCAACGTGTGCTAGTGCAGATGATCCAGACGCAGCGGGCACGCAAACAACCTGCCGATAGCATTGCACCATACCTCCGCAAATTAGAGGAACTGCACAGACAACATCCTACCCAATACAATCCAGCCTATCTGTATGAGTCCAAGGTTTTCTATTTTGAAAAGACCAGTCAAACCGATTCTTTAGTTCATTATCAACTGCTTAAAATGCAGTTGGATGAAGAGAGAAACAATGTCAGTGCAGCACATCCTACCGATGTTAAAAATCTTTTTTTGGATTATTGCAATGTGGCGAGTACTTACTTGCTGCTTGGCAATACAAACTTGGCAGGCACCTATTTGCTGAAGGCAGCCAAACTGAAAAAAGAACATTCCGAAATGATTCTAAAGCATGACGAGATCTATTACCAAAAGGCCGTAGCCACCTTGTGCGAAAAAACGGGACGTAAAGACGAAGCCATAGCGCTCTTAAATCATACGATGGATTTGGAAGAAGATATCTATCAAGAGCAAAATACGCAAGCGGTGGCCGAGATGAATGCACTCTATCAGTTGCAAGCCAAAGATCGATCCATCCAAACGCTGCATGAAAACATCCAAATCAATACTTTGCAACTGCAACAAAACCGCCTTTGGTTGATTATTTGCTTGCTAACTTTAGGACTATTGGCCTTAGGAATCTTCTTGCTGTACTACAGTCAGCAACAGCGTCGGATCAGGATGGAAAAGGAAAAAGTAGTCTTGCAGCAGCAATTACTGCGCACCCAGATGGAGCCGCATTTCATTTTCAATACGCTTTCGGCATTGCAGAGTTTTATACGACTGGATCAGAAAGATCGCGCCATCAAATACCTTAATCGTTTCAGTAGACTGCTACGCAGTAGTTTGGAGCTAAGCCGGGAGCAATTGGTGCCCTTAGATGAAGAAGTAGAAACCTTGGAAAACTACCTCAGTTTGCAACAGATGCGTTTTGATCAGGCATTCACCTATCAGGTTTCTATTCCAGAAGATCAAGATTTGACTGCCATCATGGTGCCGCCGATGTTGGTACAGCCTTTTGTGGAGAATGCCATCCTCCATGGGATCAATATGGAAACCGGAAATGGACATATCACCATTGCCTTTACGATCGAAGCAGAAGTATTGAAAGTGACTATTAGCGATAGCGGTAAAAAAATAATCCCCGGCATCAAACCCGATCACCGTTCTCTATCCAGTACGATCAGTCGCGAGCGACTACAGCTCTTAGGAAAGAAAGCAAAACTGAAAAGTATAACCGATGCCAAGCGCGGTACAGTGATTTTTTTAAATATTCCAATTAAAGGTTAATATCGTTAAGAATATGCAGAAATGTTGCATTTTGAACAATCTTTTTTGCGACAGCTTAGATACATTTAGAGTTGATCACGAATGCAAACTCTGTAAGAGTCAACCAAAACAACTCGCGAACATATCCTGAGTTTTTAATTCATCCAAACGAGATTTGCAGTGATGCTGTTTTATAAAAACCATCCCTGGATTATATGTTTTGCTATGTTTTTAGCGTGTATACTGCGATAAAAAATTGCATGATAAAGAATACTCTACGTGTAATAAAAAAAACCTACTCGTCAGTTTGCACTGCAAACTTTTTCATCAGTGGTGCCATATCATCACTCACTTTCTCATTAAGTATCTTGGCGTAAATCTGTGTGGTGGCAAATCTGTATAGTTATGCGGCAGAATGTCTTCTTTGGCAAATATCGGCTAGGTATCTGCTGTTCTTTACATTTCTCCATTTAGCATTATATGCAAGTATCCTTCTATTAAAAGGCACACATGGTGTTTAAACTTATTTACACATCATGTGTCTTATCAAATCTATTTTAAGAAATGAAATTCTATATTTTGGTGTATGCCAATTAGATATTTCAAATGCAGAAAGCCTTTCCAAATAAACGCTCATCCTTATGAGATTGCCGATATTTCGGGGTAGAAAAAAGGCTATGATGATAATCACTTTCTACTGAAAATTTATAGCATCAAACACGCTCACTTTAGGCGCTATTATAGTCTTCATAGAGAGCAATTTTTAAACAAAAGCGTCGGTATCAGCAAAATGCGTTCTTTTCACATATTTAACCTACACATAACGCGCGAATTATCATAACTGAAATCAAAACCCCAATCTCTCAACTTTTAAAGAAACCTTTGCTGTTTCTTTCGTGTAAAGACAAAACGTAAATATAACGGTTGATCCAGCAACTCTCCACGCTTGTAAGTAACGGGAAGTGCCGTCAACAATCGGACTACCCGTAACGCCTCCTGATTAAATACATCAAAGTCACCATTTATTCCCAATATGGAATCCACCTTACCGAATTGATCAACCTCTAAGGTTATAGAAACGTAGATATTTTCTTCGATAGGAGGTAGCGTCGCCCAATGAATGAGGGAGTCTATGGTGCCTATTGGAACAGGCTGGTACATAGTACGGGGTGTACTGGTAGATAAGGAATTGTCGAAGTAAGCCGAAGTCTTCAATATGCCCTTTTCGAAAACATACTCAAACTCATCTTCGTGAATACTGGAAAAGCCTGCATGCTGATAATATACAAGCCTACCTTTGTAGGCAGTTACCTTGTCGGTAAACCAGTCAGCAGGTACCCGACTATCGTAAACTTTATTGCCAAATAGCGTATCCAAGTTTACTTTTGCGCTGTGATTCCCATTATAGATACCCGTTAGGTACAATTGATTATCGATCAGCTCCCAATAAGCAACGTATCCTCGCCAGCATCCAGTAGAAAAACTACTTAAGGAATCGGGGAACAGCGGTCTTTCCAACTCGTTCAGCTTTGCCCATTGCTGTAGAGGCAAAGCGTGGAGTAATAGGGTATCGCCGTTAACAATTAACCGATCCGGTGCTTGTTCCGTTGCAAAAGCGGAAAAGGAAACTATCATACCGAACATCAAACTCATCAGGGCTGTATACTTCATATATCATGTGCTTTAACCTAATGATGAATACCGGGATGTAATTCCATAAGTCAAAATGACATTTTTAGCTACTCTCGGACGCAGGCCTGAGCCTTCCAGAATCGAACCATTGGGTTCTCATCCCAGCCAACAAAAAAAGCAACCCTTGTGAGGTTGCTTTTTTTGTGATCCCGCTGGGATATTTTGCGTCGCTTGTCCCCATACTCAGGGCTGCAAAGAATATGTTCGAACCCATGCCGACCCTTCTGTTCGAATCTGTCGGAAACAAAAAAACCTCACATTTCTGTGAGGTTTTTTTGTGATCCCGCTGGGATCATATTTTGAACCTAAAATCGCCGTTTGGGATGTCATGAAGCCCTTTTTCAAAAAGAGACTCACCGAAAAGCTCACCTAATTTTTTAGCTGCAAATGCTATTTCATAAATCTACGAAATTAAATCATATCACAAATAAAGAATATGAACCCTTTTGCAATCACAATCGAATGGTAAGACTTCAAAAACAGGTGAGGCTACCCCTTCAATACTACGAGTACGTTTTTTATATTTGTAATTATACATTTTTGGAAAAGCAACTTATGCTTAAAATTCTTGGCCGATTAAATATAGCAACCACGACAGATTCATGCAATGTTGTTTAACGACCAATAAATATTTATTGTTTTATTAATGAATATATATCAGATTGCGGTTAGGCCGAGACACCAGAGGTTCATGTTTTTTATATCTACGAATTATTCCTATGATAAATTGTATCGGTTAATCGTTAGAAATCAGTCACTCTGGGGAGGTCGGTACAATCCCATTATACCTGTAGACGACGGAGAGATATCGCCCGGTTACCTCGATATTATTAGACATTATGACCCCGATCTTATATTCTATAGTACGGGTGTTGATCCTGAAATTCTAAAGAACCTCGGACTGTTTAACCCTACAGGCTATGTAAATATGGATGAACATCCTCCCATTGAAAATATCACTGGTGTTAATACTTTTTTCTTTCTAACTGATTATGATGCGAGCGCCAAAGTCTTACTACCCGAAATGGTATGGCCCGAAGACAGAATTTTACCCAAATTTTATGAGCTAAATTTCGGCTTGAGTGATATGCCCTATCATCATGAATATGAAATGAGCAAGAAGAAAATCCAATTGGTAATCGACAATGAAAGACTTGCTGAACTTAATAAAATTATTCATTTGGAGAAGCCTGTCAACCTAGTGTCTTTAGCTAAGAAAAATGTTAACACTCATATTTTAAGGAATCTGCGACATGCTAAATTCAATGATTGTGAGTTAGTCGTTGCTAGAAGTGACGAACAAGCTGACGACTTGCTGTATTATTGGAATCGTGGTTTATATGAACATAAAAACATTGTCTATGTAACTGTCGATCAATTAAAGGAATTCTCCAAGGATAAATTCTTCGGTGGTGTTCTATACGATATGAAGGGAGATTCCTCAATTCATGTTGTGTCGACATCATTGAATCAAAAGGAGATAGAAGAGCTTATAGAAAATTTGTTGCGCCCTATAGCATTTAACACCAATTTCCAATATTATGACATCAGTGCGTTTCCATATGAGGTTTTAGATAGAAACGGATTATTTGAACGGGATTACGGTGAGTCCGTCACAACGCAAACATTGGTGTCGGATAATGGACGTGTTCATGTGCCAAAACTAAGCTTTGGAGGCACACCGGTTTATTTAGAACAAACCTATGTTCTCGACCTAAAAATCTCCCAAGACTTTGAGTCAGGTCAACAGCCTGTGTTGTTTCCCTTAACAACAGAATCGCAGTATATTGTCAAAGAGATCAGAGGACGCGTCACCCTTTCAAGAAACCTCTCCATATTCCTAAATAGTCAGCAGAACCAAACAGACTATTTTAAAATCAGTATACCTTCTTTTGATAAACTTGTACGTCAGTTGATATGTAGCCCGGTCATACACGGAGAATATTCTAAAAATAAAATAGAGGACATTGGTCCACATGATGCAAGCAACCGATTAAGAGCCTTTATAAAATCGTTCAATGGCCAGCTAGAGGAAATTAATTACTTTTTTTCAGACAAATTTTGGGTTGACATTTTTGTGGAACTTAGCACGAGTGAAAAGGTTACAGGGGATAGCTTGACATTCGACGAAATTCTAATTAAAGCATTAGCAATTTACGCTCAGCAGAAATTAAAATTCGTTGATCGCAGTCAAGGATGGTTTAATTTGGAAAATTTGACTTTAGGCTTGAAACAAACTTTGACCGAGTTGACAGGATACCAAGTGTTTTTCAAAGGGTTCAAATTAAAATGTGCTAATTGTTCATCGACATTTTGGTATCACGTCAACGAAGTGAGGGAGTTAGTGAATTGTCGCGGTTGTCTGAGAGATTTTAATTTACCCGTAGAGCCACAGTTTGCATACAAGTTGAATGACTTGATAAAAAATAATATATTCACAACTAAAACAAGCCGTGACGGCAATCTAACAGTCATAAGGGCTTTGGCGGCTTTGAGTAATGGTTTAGGCTCGTTCCAATTTTCTCCGCAATTGAATTTGTATGATGATGTACATAGCAACAAACCGTGTGGGGACCTAGACATTGTTATAAATGATATTGGAAAGTTTGTAATAGGTGAAGCAAAACACCATAGCAAAGGTTTTTTTGATGATAGTATGAAATCGCTAAAATCACTTGCGGATATCGCGGAGATGATATTTCCAGACCAGATCGTTCTTGCTTGCAGTGAGGATGAGAAGAACAAGCTGCAAAATGCTTGCAAAAGTTTGGAAAAGTTAATTAAACACTTTCCACACAAGCCCAAAATCGAACCGCTGCTTTTATCTCAGCCTGACTACTGGCACATTAAATCACATAGATACTTTAAATACTAATCAATTAAATATGCCTAAGCGAGATTTGTAACAATGCAAAATAGTCATTAAACAAATAGCCAATTTTGTTTAAGTCCATTTTTGTTCGATTCGCTAAAGTTATAAAATATGGAGGATATATGCGTACAGATAAACCATGTGATAATATGCTTCGTTTGTTAACCTTCATCATTTAAAGTCTCTCGCCCGAAGAACGCCCCCTGTATTCCTAAGGTGTGATAATTTTTTGGTGATAACAGGGGGGCAGGATGTTTTAAGACCCAATACTATTTCCCCATTAAGTATAATAACGTTTATAAATATAAAACATAAAGATATTGTTTGAAATTTAGAAATAATTAAACGGTTGTAACTTCAGTCGTTTTGACTTTAAAATTATTACTTTTTAATGATTAAAAATTATTAAGTTCCAATTAAATGGAATCCACCATCACAAAACCAAGCATCGGCTGCAAGGTCTCTATATAAAACTGCCTGCCAAAGATTTAAATATACTTCAGACTTAGACCTGGCAGTCTCAAGCAAAAATTTTTTCACTGCAATTTGATTCGATCTTTCACCATAGATACCGGCTAATTGTTTTTTCATTCCTGCCAATTCTCGACCTGCTTGAGTTCCATATAATTTTTTTAGCTCAAATGATTCAAAATGCCTGCTAACGCGATCAAATAATAATTGACTCCAAACAGTCGGTCGATCCACATAAAATGATACTGAGACTGGGTTCGTTTGCAATACATGCATTTTCAACCATTGGACTTTTTCGATATCATCGTAGTAAGGATGAAGTGTTTCATCTTCGGGTGTTGACGGATATTCCATTAATTTCCCCTTGTTACATACTGTGCATGCGGGGATTAGATTAATTGGCACTATAGAGAGCCGGGGATATTTTGCTTTGGGTAAATAATGGTCTAAAGTATCAACATCCCGATGTGCGCACAACGGGCACAAGTTATGAGGTGCTGACAACAATAATTTATCATAATGAATTCTTCCGTTGGCATGTCCGACCATTTGACCCGTGTAAACATATTTTAATTCTCTAACCGTAACATTGCCGTTGATAATCGTTTCGCGAGCAATAGTATGTATCAGCCCTTTGGTAACTTTACTATTAAACTCTGCCTCAGCTTGCAAAATTAGTGGTGTACAGGCAGTAAGCTTGGCTTTTTTCAATGCATTTTGAGTCGAGTTAATACAGTCTGCATAAACGGTCGCAGTTAATAGAGTTGGTTTAGGTAATTTTAACATGTTTAGCGATTACTGATTATTGCCATAATTATCGATCTAGCTTCTGTACCAAGCTGTCCGTTGAAAGTCTCTATAACACTATCATAGTCATAGTTCCTCTCTAAGAGTATACGATTAAGAAGTGTATAAAACCCTGAGTCGGTAACTTCCAAACCAAAAACATCATTGGTTAATAAACCTACGTTTTCACCAAACGTTTCCCTCGGCAGACGATCTGCGCCCATTAAATTACCACTACGCTTTAGTTTCCAAGCACAGCTTTTTGGAACTTCTTGTAAAATTACGGGTGAATGGGTGGCAACGATAGCCACTCCATTTGTAGCAATCAATAGATCAGACACGGCCCGTATAAATGCGGATAGCAACGGTGGATGAAGATGGGCTTCAGGCTCATCCATTATAACTAAGCTCCGTTCTTGTAATTTTTCGATTAAACGTGTAATAGTTAGTAATACTATTTTATGACCAGAACTAAGCCGCCGAAATGTCCTTAAGGTCTTAGCACTAGATTCTCTAGTACCATCCATTTCTATTAAATCAATTATTCTGACTTCGTTGAAATAAGGGTCAGATTGTAATGTCGTGATAGCAGAAGTCCAACGTTCATAAGTCCCTGCTGACCGACAACTGGCTAAACTGGACAAAAACTCTTTGGGCAACATTGTAGAGTCCTTAATTTTTGGTGCATTTGTATCGTTTGAAGATGGCAATTTCAAGCCGATATAAGAATAGGTCATTTCATCAATTAATTCAACATTTTCAGAACGAGGTTCAATCTCGTCGAAGGCGCTAAAAGAGACGGATATTAGATTTGCAAAATGACCCACTTCTTCTTCCCAAGGTTCGGCATCATAAAAGAAAAACCTTCCCACTTCATCTTTGCGCTCTTGATCTACTACCAAAGAGTCAATCATTTTATTTATTAACACCGTTTTGCCAACGCCGTTTTTCCCTATTAAAACATGAACATTTGTTGGAGGAAATGACTCTGGTTTAATTTCGAATGATAAACCAAATTTCTCATCGTCATCTGCGCCTTCTGCATATGAGAAGTTAAAAGGTGTAAGCTTCGCTCCGCCTTCAGCAATGCGATGAAACTGGCCGGTAATGGTATTCGAGTTTAATGATCTTAGAAATGATGTTTGAAACACAGGTTCATTTTCGATTTCTTTATAAAGTTTATTATTCTTTGCGATATCATTAAGGCTCATTAAAATATCATCGCGTAATTGAGGCCCTAAACTTTTTAGCCCTTCATAATACTCGGCGGATGTTCCAACTGAAAAATAAATATCGCCAATATTAGAAAATCGATGACCAATTTGATAAATCCTATCACCAGTTTCCTGGCCTTTAAAACCAATTTTTATAGCACCCAAATCGTGCTTTTCAGAATGTTTATCGACATAAAAAATAGCAAAAAGAGTGAAATAACTATAGTCATTCCAATTATCCCAAATTAAAAAAACGTGATTTTTTGCATTTGGCGGGTAATCGCCCCATGTATCTAATATTGAAAAGTTCATTCGCGATTGTTTAGGAAAGTCTAATTTTGGTGCTTTAAAGATGGCAATTTTGATTGTGAAAAAGAAGATTATTTTGGAGTAGTGGTGTAAACCTTTTTAGGACGAGTCAATACAGCAAGCAGAAGTTGGGCAGAGCCTCACCTTTATAGCTTTATGCGCTGCGATCAAGATTTTAAGTGTCCTCCAGGGATACTTTTCATGTTTAAGCGTGGCTGAAAGATCATTTCTGACATAATTGAAAGTATACGATCGTTTTCTGTGACAGTACTAGTAGGTTCCGCTTTGGGGTGGTAGAATTCCACTTTGTCCGCTAATATGGAGCAACACTCGTCGCTTGACGTCTTGGACGAAGGAGGTGCTTATTTTTACTCTTGCTAATTCGCTGAGGCGACTTTTTTAGAGAGGGGCGTTGGGTGGGTGGATTTCTGTGATTGGTTTATCAAAGATAGTACTGTCGTCAAAGTTCTTTGTACATCAGGTGCACTAGGCGGAACATGGGGCTGTGTGATTTGCGTGCGTATGTGCACCGTAGTAGGAGCCTATTTTGCTGCCGGAAGGGCACGGAATGACTTATTTCCTGTTAGAAAAATACATGCTTATATTCAATAGCTTGAGAAATTAAGTGCTAGAGTCGTGAAAAATATTTTCAGATGGACTATTTTGGTCATTCTAATACGTATGTTTGCTATATCAACCAATCAATTATTATGTCAAATTTTTATTGTGTCCAATGTGGAATTAAAAAGTCTTCTGTCCGAGAATTAGTGGCTTCATCGTGCAGTAAACATCCTAACGGATTTAACAAAGGCGCACACATATTGTACGAAGGATCAGAAAAGACCAATCACCATTGCAAGTATTGTGGAATAAAAAAATCTTCAATAAGAGAGCTTACTTCATCTTCTTGTTCCAAGCATCCAGGAAGCTTCAATCGCGGAGCTCATTCGCCAACCTTGTAGCGTCAGCTGACTATTTTTATCCAATTATTTTCTGGTTAGTTATTTGGTTTTGTTAGCGATAATAAGTTTTTAGACTTTACGTTTTCCCGTATTGTTTTCGCCTGAAAAAAAACATAATTTGTGGAACGCTATCGCTTAAAAATAACTACCAAGCAATCAGTAAAATGGCAATAAAAAAATCAGAATTATATAGCTCATTATGGGCATCATGCGACGAATTACGTGGCGGAATGGACGCTTCGCAATACAAGGATTATGTATTGACGATGTTATTTGTAAAGTACATATCTGACAAGTACAAAGACGATCCGTTTGGTGCCATCACTGTTCCGAAAGGTGCGTCGTTTGATGATATGGTGGATTTGATTGGGAACCCAGAAATTGGCGATATGGTCAATAAGCTAATCCTGAACCCTATTAAAGAGGCGAATAAACTGAATGATTTCCCCGATTTTAACGATGAAACGAAACTGGGAAAAGGCAAAGATTTGGTGGATACCGTTTCGAACTTAGTGCGTATTTTTAATGATCCAAGTTTGGATTTCTCCGGAAATTCCGCGGAGGGTGACGATATTTTGGGCGATGCTTACGAATATCTAATGCGTCACTTTGCGACCGAAAGTGGAAAATCAAAAGGACAGTTTTATACTCCTGCGGAAGTTTCGCGCGTATTGGCAAAGGTCATTGGCATCAACCAAAACAATTCATCACATCAAACAATGGCTTATGACCCGACTTGCGGATCGGGGTCGCTTTTATTGAAAGTGATGAATGAAGCAGGTAAAAACATCGATTTGTACGGGCAGGAAAAGGAAACGACCACTGCCAACTTAGCGCATATGAATATGATTCTGCATGGTGCCGAAACCGCCACCATTGTTGCAGATAATACCTTGAGCCGTCCTTCCTATAAAGAAGAAAACGGATCGCTTAGGAAATTTGATTATGTAGTTGCCAATCCACCATTTTCATTGAAAAACTGGAGAAATAACGTGAATCCAGATAGCGATGAATATAACCGATTCGAATTGGGCATTCCGCCAGAAAAGAATGGCGATTACGCCTTTCTGCTGCACATCTTACAATCCTTGAAAGCGCACGGAAAAGGGGCTGTTGTACTGCCTCATGGTGTATTGTTCCGTGGAAATGCAGAGGGCGAAATCCGTAAGAATATTTTGAAGAAAGGCTATATCAAAGCGATTATTGGTTTGCCTGCCAATCTGTTTTACGGTACGGGCATTCCAGCCTGTATTATTGTGTTGGACAAAGAAAATGCCGAGCACCGCAAAGGACTGTTTATGGTAGATGCCAGCAAAGGCTTTGTGAAAGACGGCAACAAGAATCGCTTACGCGAGCAGGATATCCGCAAGATAACCGATGTGTTCGATGCCTTTGCCGAAGTGCCAAAGTACAGTCGTATGGTATCAATGACCGAAATTGCCGATCCCAAAAACGATTACAACCTCAATATTCCACGCTACATTGACACGCAGGAAGCAGAAGATATTCAGGATTTGAGTGGGCATCTGTTAGGTGGTATTCCACAAAAGGATGTGGAAGGCTTACAGGCCTATTGGGATTTGTTTCCATCACTGAAAGCGGAGCTATTTAGCGAAGCCAGATCCGGTTATTTTGCTTTGAAAGTATCTGCGGAAGACGTAAAAGCGACCATATTCAACCATCCGGAGTTCGTGGCATTCAACCAAGAGATGCACCAAGCTTTTGACCAATGGTTGCAACAGCAACAAACCGAATGGAACACATTAGACAAAGGTTTTCACCTCAAAGATAATATCCACCAAACCACACAATCGCTTTTAAAACATTTTGAAGGCAACGCTTTGGTGAGCCATTATGCGATGTACCAACACCTGATGCAGTATTGGGCAGATACTATGCAAGACGATTTTTACAGCATTGCTTTGGATGGCTGGCAAGCAGGAACCGAATATACCCGCTTGGTGGTGAAAGGCAAAAAAGGAAAAGATGGCAAAGCAGCAATGGATAAAGAGATCGCTGGTTTGGCAGGGATAGAAGGCAGAATGATAACGCCGGAAATGATGATTGCCTATTTCTTTAAAGAACAAGCCGATAGTTTGCAGAATTTAGAAAACCAGTTGAACTCCACGCAGGAAGCCCTTGCAGAAATAGAAGAAGAAAACAGCGGTGAGGAAGGCATTTTCAGTGAGTTGGAAAAAATAAATCTTAAAAATGTAAAGGACTTATATAAAGTTCGTAAGGCAGAAAATGCTTCCAAAGAAGAGTTGAAATACATCAAAAACTATATTGATACGCAGGAAGCTTTGGGTGGCATTACCAAACTGATCAAGATTGCGAAAGAAAATCTGGAAATAAAAGTGGTGGCGCAATATCCTTTACTTACCGAAGCCGAAATAAAAGATATGGTGATTAACTACAAATGGACACCTATATTGCAAAATGCGCTGAACAGCGAACAAGAAAAGCTGAGCCAAAACTTGACGCAACGTATTAAGGAACTGGCAGACCGCTACCAACAGGCTTTACCTGCATTGGAAACCCAAACAGTGGAAGCATCACAAAAAGTATTGGCGCATTTGCAAAAAATGGGATTGGTATGGTAAAAGAAAATAAGATGGTGCAGACGGAGATTGGTCTGGTTTCTGAAGATTGGGTATTAGAAACTTTCGGCGATTGTATGGAAGGTTTTTCAAGTGGGATGACACCATACAGAGGTAATAAGGAATACTATATAGGCGATTTTCCTTGGATAACAAGCGGGGAGCTTAACTATAATATCATCAAGGATACAATAGAAAAAATTTCCCTATTAGCTATTAAAAATACTAATCTTAAAATAATTCCGAAAGGAACATTTTTGATGGCAATTACTGGGTTGGAAGCTGAGGGCACAAGAGGTAGTTGTGCAATAACTGGTATAAAGGCAACAACTAATCAGTCGTGTATGGCTTTATATCCACAAAAGAATAAAATTAACACGTCTTTTTTATATCATTATTATGTTGCTTTTGGAAATGAGTTAGCATTAAAATATTGCCAAGGAACAAAGCAACAAAGCTATAATGCTTTAACAGCAAAGAAGTTACCTATCTGTTATCCAAAATCCTTACCTGAACAAGAAGCAATAGCCGAAGCCTTGAGTGATGCCGATTCGTGGATAGAAAGCTTAGAACAACTCATCGCCAAAAAACGCCTGATTAAACAAGGTACTATGCAAGAATTGTTGTCGCCAAAAGAGGATTGGGAGGAGAAGAAATTGGGGGAAATGAGTATTATTTACACCGGAAGGAAAAATAACCAAGATAAGATTGAAAATGGTGTTTATCCATTTTTTGTTCGCTCACAAACTATTGAAAGAATTAATTCTTATTCTTTCGATGGAGAAGCAATCTTAATTCCTGGAGAAGGTAATCTTGGGAGTATTGTTCATTATATAAATGGAAAGTTTGATTTCCATCAGCGAGTTTATAAAATTAGTGATTTCGTAAACTCAAATGGTAAGTACCTATACTGGTATTTTAGAATGTACTTTGGAAATCACGCAATGCAAAATACTGTAAAAGCAACTGTTGATTCAATTAGGCTTCCAACATTGCAAGAATTTAAGATACAATTTCCATCTCTCACTGAGCAAAGCCGCATCGCCACGATATTATCGGATATGGATGCAGAGCTGGAAGCTTTGGAAGCGCAACTGGGCAAAGCACGAAAGGTAAAACAAGGAATGATGCAGGAATTGCTGACGGGGAGAGTGCGGTTGGTATGATGGATACAGAAATTTTAGACCTTGTAAAAGCTTTTACACCTGCTTTTCTAGGAGTTGTAGGTATAGTGATAACCGTTATATTCAGTGCTGCGAACAAGAAGCTGAACCACCAAAAAATGGAGAAGGAGCTATTTAGCGAGTTTAACAAAAGGTATGATGAATTTAACGATAGCCTCGATCTACTTGATACTATTGCCACATTAAGTCAGTTGAAAGAAATCGATTCTCTAATTGAAAAGAAAAAAATGTATCACTTGCTCATCGATTACTTTAACCTTTGTGCTGAACAATATTATTGGTATAAGAAAAAGCGAATTTCAGCGAAACTTTGGGAAAGTTGGCATTCTGGTATGATGTACTACTATCGTAATTATGCCGTATTTCGCGAATTATGGGAGGCTGAAATTGCTGGTGATGGGTATAAATCTTATTATCTCGAGAAAGGTAAAGACTTTTTCAAATCAAAATAAAACAATCGCACCTTACCTGAAAATATTAACCAAACCGAATTAAACCTATAATCAATGACCGAATATTACCGTGTAGAACTAGAGCGTGCAGATGGAGATGAACGACATACTGATGTGTGGCGACCTGGTCCTCACAACTATCCACATGAGCACATTCATTTATTGATGACTTATGAGGATGTTATGCGTCGCTTGGATCATTTGCCCCTTGATTTTTTACTGATCCTGAACAACTTTGTTTACTTGCACGGACATCGATTTATGGATGAATTAGCTTCTGCTATTAGTTTTGGTAGCAGCTTGGATTTGGACAGGATCACACATGCACCGCATCATAAAGGGTTGACCATCGATGTAGATGATTTGAATGCTTTTTTGCAATCTTTTGATGCGGAGAATCGTTTCGTGATGATTAACGATGACCGGATTTTTTGGGAGTATTTCTTGGAGCAGGCGCGTGTAGATGCATTCTATCACAAGACGTCGCGGCGTATAGGCGCTTCGTTCTTTACTGATGAAGCGTCGTGTACGTACTTTATGAACAAATACTTGAGTGGAAAGGGGCATATACATCGGGTGGAAATTTTGGAGCAAGAGGGGATGTTTGTAGGCGATTTTAGGATTGTAGATAGTCTAAATCATAAGATGCTTTACAGGGATTTTATGGGATACCTGCGCCGTTATTGGAGCGGGGAGAAAACCGAAGAGCCGATGATGGAGGTGATTTTTCAAGGCGAGTATCGGTTGGTTGCGGTTTAGCGAAAGAGGTTTAGGGAAGTATCAAACTAATTTTTAAAAAGAAATATCTAAAAATGAATAACAACCTACAATTGTTGCCTATCAATGATTTAATGCAATATTCGTTTTTTGTACCATCGTATCAGCGGGGGTATCGATGGACAAAAATCGAGGCAGAAGCTCTGCTGAAAGACTTGTTCACATTTATGGAGAAAAAAAACGACGAGGATGATTTCTACTGTTTGCAACCTATCGTTTTAGCGAAGAGTGACCATTTAGAGGAAGGGTGGGACTTAATTGATGGTCAGCAAAGGTTGACGACAATATTTCTAATTCTTAAGTTTTTATACGGCAGGTTTTCAGAAGAGTATCGTCCTAAAGCCTTTGATCTGCGCTACCAAACACGGGTTGATAGCCAAAAGTTTTTGGACAGGATTGATGAAAGCTTGAGTAACTCAAACATTGATTTCTATCATATTCATGAAGTATTCGACACGATAAAAAAGTTTTTCATCGGCAAACAAAACTTGATAAATCGTTTTGAAGATATTTTGCTGAATAGAACGTTTATCATCTGGTTTGAAACATCACAGGAAAGTGCTATTGAAGTATTTACTCGTATAAACGTCGGTAAAATACCTCTGACGAATGCGGAACTGATAAAAGCCTTGTTTTTGAAGGCTGAAAATTTTAAAAATGGGTCTGGATTAAAACAAATTCAAATCAGTACAGAATGGGATGGGATTGAAAGGAAACTTCGAGATCCCAAATTATGGTATTTTATAAACTCTACTAAAGGGAAAATCGATTATGATAATCATATCGACTTCGTATTTGATCTGATTTCAAAAAAGAAAGCGGAGTCCGATAGACTACACTCCTTTTTGCATTTCTATCATATGTTGGGTGAGGAAAATTTGGATATTGAAAAATCCGTTGAAGAGGTATGGCTAAAAATAAAGCAGTACTTCAACAAATTGGAAGAATGGTACTTAGATCGTGAGCTTTATCATTACATCGGTTTTTTGATAGAGCACCATGCTATTAATATTGAAGAGGCGATCCATGTTTCCATGAGCTTGGATAAGGATGCGTATGCTAGCTGGATTTTAGGAAAAATTCGGCAATCTCTCCAAGGTATCGAACTCGAGGAACTGTCGTTCGATAGTCATAAGAGTGAAATAAAAAAGGTTTTATTATTGTTTAATATAGAAACCCTTCTTCAGACCGAAAAGGCAATCTTTTGGTTTCCCTTCGATAAGTATAAATTGGAGAAATGGGACATTGAACATGTTAATTCTCAGACTCAAGCTATCCCGAATAGCAAAAATTACATCAATTGGTTATCAGATCTGTTGAAATATTTCACAGGTTTCGAACGATATTCAGACGAAAAAATAGATGAAGGAGAAACGACTTATGCGGAGGCTGTTGATGAAGTTCTATTGGAGATGAAGAAAGATGAACAGAGCACGCTGCGGTTTACATTAGCAAGTAAAGTCGTCCACAGCATGATTAAGCCTTTTGAGTTAGCGGAAATCGGAGAACTTTTCGAACAATTGCATCATTTTTTTAGAGAGGGTGAGATCAGTGATAACAATGGCATTGAGAACCTCGCGCTTTTAGATAGTTCGACCAATAGAAGTTATAAGAACGCGATGTTTCCTATCAAAAGAATGCGAATCATAGAAAATGACAAAAATGGGGTTTTTGTTCCCATAGCAACTAAGAATTTATTTCTAAAATATTATAGCCGACAAATGTCTCAAGCGCTATTCTGGACAAAGCAAGATGCTAAAGACTATAGTAAAGCCATGCGTCATGTTCTTTCAAAACATCTAAACAATAATTAATGGGAATGCAAAAAACAGCAAGAAGATATTCGTTTTATCAGCTTCTTAGGTTGGATTCATTTCGGATTGAAATACCAATTATTCAAAGAGATTATGCGCAAGGCAGAAGTTCTCAAAGAGAATTGCGCAGCAACTTTCTAAGTGCTTTGTATTCCTATCTAGCCGAGGGGATACCAAATCGGGATTTAGATTTTATCTATGGGTATATCAGTCCGGATAAGGTTTTTATTCCACTAGATGGTCAACAGCGGCTGACGACTCTTTTCCTATTACACTGGTACCTAGCGAAGGCTAATAACGACCTAAGTTTTATATCCAATACCTTGACATACAATGGTAAGTCCAAATTCGTATATAAGACTAGATTCAGTTCTACCGATTTTTGTGAGGCGCTTTTGACCGAGCAGATTGATTTTGCTCCGCTTATAGAACCTGATAGAAATAAAGAAAACGCGCTCTCCAAATTAATCACTAACAAAGGTTGGTTTCAAGAGCATTGGAAAAGTGATGCGACCGTCTCGTCTATGCTTAATATGCTTGATCATATTCATCTCTTATTTAAAGATTCCATTCATTTTTATTCTCGTTTGATTTCAGATGAGCCGGTAATTACCTTTTTGTTTCTAGACTTGAATGATTTAAAACAAGGAGATGACTTGTACATTAAGATGAATTCGCGAGGAAAGCCATTGACGGACTTCGAAAATTTCAAAGCTAGGTTTGAGGAGGAGATTAGCTCAATTTTCGACGATAAAATGATGGATTTCACGTTGATTCTGGGTGGTGAACCTTTGCCGTGTTCTGCTAAGCAATATTTCTCGAATAAGATTGATTGTGTGTGGACGGATTTGTTTTGGAATTACCGTCACCTTGTTGGCGCCAGTAATATTTATGATGAGGAGTTGATGAATTTCATTCGAGCATCGCTAACATTCTCTTACATTACAAATAATCCTTTCAATAAGGAAATTTTGGACGTGTTATTAAGCAATGAATTCCTATCATTTCACCGACAAAAAGACCTGAACCTATTTACGAAAGACAGTATTCTTTTCCTGATGAGTACGTTAGATAAACTCATGAATGGAAACGATAAGCCATTGAATAAGGTCGAAAACATTTTTTACTTTCGGTTTGAACAAGTTTTTGAAGATATACTAAAAAATACCCCATCCATTCCGGACAGGGTACTATTTTACGCGTATGTTAGCTACCTATTGAGATACGATGACAAAACGGATGGTATTAGCGATTGGATGAGAGTCGTTTCGAATTTAGTTGAGAACACACGCTTCGATAGGTCTGAGCAAATGTATTCTGCAATTACCTCGATTAATAGGCTTTTAGATTTTGCGCCTAATATTCTGGAATCCTTGCGAGATGATGTTCAAATAGATTTCTTTATGAGTGATCAGGTTTATGAGGAACGGATAAAGGCTGCTTTGATACTATCCGATCTAGGCACAACCAATTCTTGGAAGAACCAAATCGAAAAAGCCGAAATGTCCATTTTTCATCGTGGTCAAATCGCCTATCTTTTGGAATTCAGTGGTATTACCGATCATCACGTATCGAATCAAGATAACATAGATTTAAAGGTTATTTTCAATAATTACTTGGTAAAGTTCACAGCCTTGTTCTCCATTCTAGACTCTGATCATAATAGCGCATTTATTTTGGAAAGGGCACTTCTTACCCAAGATAACTACTTGATAGAAAATCGAAGCAAATGGTTGTGTAATTTTGGTAGTTCAAAAAAGGTGAAGAACTACGATCGGGATTTCAGTTGGAAGCGTATGTTGCGTGTTTATTTTTCGGATTATGAACTCGCCGTCTCATCTAAATTGAAAAGGAATATTTTTAAATGTGTTGTAGATAGCGAAAGTTTCCGCCATGATAATATACAATCCGTTGTTGATTCATTAAATAACATGATTCATGAATCGGATGTTGTTGATTGGAGGAAAGATTTTATTGATGATGCTAGATTAATTGCCGCCTGTGGACAGGGTTATATCTATAGCCAGGAGTATCGTCATGACGCCATCCAGCTTTTGAATGCATCGCAGATGAATCATAAAAGGTATGATTTAAATACGCTAGTGTTATACCATAAGATTTCGGATAGGCAAGCTTTTAGCCCGTTTGAAAGTTGTTTGATTTATCCGGCAAAAGGCTATGACGATATCACTCAAATTGATTTTAGTGGTTGGCATTATGATCGTATTAGTTATACGGTTGCCATTAGTTTTTTAGAAGAGGGTTACCGTATAATCTTTATGAAGTCTAAAGGTTCTAATAAAATTGACAACTACAACGATACCATTCAGTCGATCTTAATTATTTTAGGATATACGTGGTCGGAGTATGGCTTTGAGATCATTTTAGAATCTAGAACCTCTGCTTTGAATGAAGTTGAGACTCTTTTAAGTAAATTGAATCAACTGTAATCTACATCCCATGATTAACCCGATAGAACGCATTACTCAAAACCGCATTATTCAGCTTTTTCAAAAAGAGTTGGGTTACACCTATTATGGTAATTGGGAGAAACGCGAACATAACAGCAACGTAGAAGGAGCTATTTTAAAGCAAAATTTGCTGAAACGTGGTTACTCCGAAGTATTGGCGGACAAAGCTGTGAAGGAAATTTATGATCTAGCAAATACGAACGCTGGTAATTTATACGACCGCAACAAAGCTATGTATGCCCTTCTTCGCTATGGTGTAAAAGCTAGACCGGATTTGGGCGAGCAGTTTGATACGATTTTCCCTATAGATTGGCAAAATTTCGCTAATAATGAGTTTGGTGTTGCGGAAGAAGTTACACTTAGTAAAGGGGAAAATAACCGTCGCCCAGATGTAGTGCTGTACATCAACGGTATTGCCGTTGGCGTTTTGGAGCTGAAGCGAGGAACAACCGATATTTCCGAAAGTATTAACCAATCCATCTCCAATCAAAAGGTATTGTTCAACGAGTGGTTTTATACCACGGTGCAATTGCTGATGGCTGGAAACAATACCCAAGGCCTGAAGTATGGAACGATAGAAACACAAGCAAAATATTACCTCGCTTGGAAAGAAGATGAGGAAGAGAACGAGGACTATAAGCTGGACAAATACGTAAAGAAGCTTTGCCAAAAGGAGCGTTTGATCGATTTGATTTACAATTGGGTTGTTTTTGATGCAGGTGTTAAGAAATTTCCACGTCCGCATCAGTATTTTGCCTTAAAAGAAGCGCAGGAATTTGTTCGCAAAAAGGAAGGCGGTATCATCTGGCATACACAGGGTTCTGGAAAATCCTTGATGATGGTGATGTTGGGTAAATGGATATTGGAAAATGTAGCCAACTCCAGAATTGTTATTCTCACAGATCGCACCGAGCTTGACGATCAGATAGAGCGCGTATTCAAAGACGTCGGTGAAACCGATGTAGCGAAAACACGATCGGGAAAAGAATTGATGCAATTTCTTACGTCATCTCGACCAAGACTGGTCTGCTCGTTGATTCATAAATTTGGAAACAAGACAGATATCGATTTTGATGTCTTCATCAAGGATTTAGAGAACAATCCGGTACAGACGCAAGGTGAGATCTTTGTGTTTATCGATGAATGTCATCGTACGCAAAGTGGCAAGTTGAACCAAGTAATGAAAGCGGTGTTACATAACGCCGTGTTTATAGGGTTTACAGGTACGCCTTTGTTAAAAGCAGATAAGAAAACGACGATGGACGTTTTCGGTCGATACATTCACACCTACAAGTTCAACGAAGCGGTAGAGGATGGTGTGGTGAAAGATTTGATGTACGAAGGACGAGCGATAGAGCAAAACCTGACTTCGCAAACCAAAGTCGATCAATGGTTTGAAGCCAAGACTGCGGCGCTGAATGATTTCCAAAAGAATGAGTTGAAGAAGAAATGGGGCACGATGCAAAATGTACTGAGTTCCAAGAGCAGAATGGAGAAAATTGTCACGGATATTGTGGTCGATTTTTCGGTAAAACCACGCTTAAAATCCCAAAACGGTAATGCAATACTGGTCGCATCCAGCATCTATGAAGCCGCAAAATATTATAGTTTATTTCTGCATACGGAGCTCAAAAATAGATGTGCCATCATCACTTCGTATAATCCTAATGCCAGCGATGTTTCCTTGGAAGATACTGGTGCAGATAGCGAAACGGATAAGCAATTTGTCTATAAAATATACACGGATCTGCTGAAAGAGGTGAGCGTAAAAGGGAATAAATCCAAAACAGAAACCTACGAGGCAGACGCTAAAGAACGTTTCCGTAAAGAACCAGCACGAATGAAGCTGTTGATTGTGGTTTCTAAGCTCTTGACTGGTTTTGACGCGCCACCGTGTACCTACATCTACATAGATAAGCGGATGCAGGATCATACCTTGTTTCAGGCGATTTGTCGTGTTAACCGCTTGGACACCGATGACAAAGATTATGGTTACATTATCGATTATATGGAGCTATTTGGTAACGTTACCGATGCGATCAATGTCTATACTTCGGAGCTAGATAGCGAGGGTTTTACTAAAGAAGAGGTTTCTATTCAGCTAAAAGATCGGTTAAAAATTGCCAAGGATCGACTGTTTACGGCTTTGGAAACGGTGGAAAGCATTTGCGAAAATGTGGCATCGCCAAAGAATGATTTGGCATACATCCGTTATTTCTGTGGCAATACCGAAAATCCGGAGGATTTGAAAGCCACCGAGTATAAAAGGATGGCTTTATACAAAGGTATTGTCGAGTACATACGAGCCTATGCTAATATTAAAGCTGACTTTACCGTCGCGGAATTTACTGATGCAGAAGTCAAAAGATTTAATACGAAGCTGGACGAATACCTAAACCTCCGAGAGATAATCCGTATTGCTTCTAGCGAAACAATAGACCTAAAAGCTTTCGAAGCCGATATGCGTTTTCTGATAGATACCTATATCAAAGCGGAAGAGTCAGCAGTGATTTCTCCGTTTGAGAATATATCGCTGTTGGATTTGCTGGAAACCAATATGGACCAAGCGATAGATCGTTTGCCCAAAGAGATCAAGGCTAACCGAGAGGCTGTAGCAGAGTTGATAGAAAATAATGTCCGCAGTAAAATCGTCGAAGAACATCTATTGGATCCAAAGTATTTTGACCACATGTCTGTATTGCTTCAAGAGTTGATTGAAAAAAGAAAGCAAGAGACCGTTAGCTATCAGGATTATCTGAAAGAGATGGCGGAACTGATACGACATGTCAATCAAGGAAAACAAGATGATATACCGAAATCTTTAAATACCAAAGGCAAGGTGGCACTCTACCACACGCTGGATGGCGATGAGCGATTGGCTTTGGCTTTGGAAGAGAAGGTGCAGTATGCCAAGCAGGAAGGATTTAGAGAAAATCTCGCTAAGCAGAAATTGGTAAAAAAAGCAATTTTTGATGTTCTAGACGATGTAAGTCGAGTGGAAGAAATCTATAAAATTATAGATGCCCATAAAGATGAATATTAATGCGGGCTGAAATTTTACATATCGATTCTGTAGAGATAGAAGTAACATTCAAAGCTATCAAAAATCTACACCTTAGTGTGCATCCGCCTATGGGAAGAGTAACGATAGCATCACCAGACTTTTATGATTTGGAGAAGGTGAAAATCTATGCCGCTACCAAATTAGGTTGGATAAAACGGGAACAGAGAAAAATAAGAAGTCAAGAGCGAGAAGAGCCTAAGCTGATGATCACACAGGAAAGTCATCAATTTTTAGGGAAGCGTTATTTGTTAAAAGTTGTAGAAGCCAAGCGACCGAAGTTGGTGCTGAAACATCTGGTAATTGAACTGTATGCTTTGCCTGGTGCTAGTTTAGAACAAAAGCAAAAGACGCTTTACAATTGGTACAAAAGAGAACTTGACGCAAAGATCGGAACTTTGATTTTTAATTACTCAAGGCAAATGAATCTAACCGATGTCCATTTTGGTATTAGAAGGATGAAAACTAAGTGGGGCAGCTGCAATATAGAAAAACGGATGCTTTTGTTTAATATAGAATTGGCAAAAAAGCCGGTTGATTGTATAGAGTACATCGTCGTTCATGAACTTGTACATCTTCTAGAAAGAAATCACAATAAAAACTTTATTATTTTGATGGACAGATTCTTACCCAATTGGCGTTTGCAAAAGAAAATTCTGAATGAGCTACCCATCGGTCTGTAGTGGGCTGCATTCTTTTAACAAATCTAATATCACGATGAATTTAAGAACAGTAATAGAAAAGCTCCAGCATGAACGACAGATTTTTCATTCAGAAGATGATTTAAAATTTGCACTAGCAGTTTGTATAAAAGAACTGTATGCAACACTGGAACTCCGCTTGGAGGTGCCGCTCAATATTGTAATGAAATCTATTAATAGTGGTGAACAGTCTTTTCGCGCTATAGTGGATATAGTTGTTCTAGATTATGAAAATAGAAAGGCTTATCCAATAGAAATAAAGTACAAAACAAAATGTCTCCACACCAGCTATGATAATGAAAACTACGAGCTACGAAATCATGGAGCTTTGGACGTCGGTAGGTACAGTTTTCGAAAAGATATTTACCGATTGGAAAATGTAGAATCAAAGGATTTTGATATAGAGAAAGGTTACCTTTTGATCTTAACCAACGACAAAAGCTATGTAAATGACAATACAAATCAAAAAAGAAACGTGGATCGTCATTTTTCTTTCCATGATGGAGCTGAAATTAGTCGAGAATATTTAGGGTGGAACTACGAACATACAGATCCTACTAAATACTACACGGATTTAACTATTCCTTTAGCGCCTCCGCTTCGCAGACATTGGACTTTGTCGAAGGAGCTGAGTTATAAACTGGACCTAAAAAAGAATTATCAAATTTTTTGGAGAAATTATTCCACGATTTCTGGTGGTAATAAAAATGCGAATGAATTTTATTATTGTTTAATTGAGGTAGAGCGATAGGTCGGTAGAAACTGATTCATGCTCGATTTATATTTTTTTGTTTTCTCTAGATTTTTATATTTTCGAAAGCTTACTCTATAATTTTCAAAATAGAGACAGGTAAGTTTTTGCTTATTTTTTCTTGCCCGCGTTTCCGCGAAAGGGGGACTGCTACTTCTGGGTTGAAGCTGATAAATTATAAAATTGAATCATTGTGGTATATTTGCTTATTAGGTTATTATCCAATCTTTTTACAAAACTTTATCGAGAAAAATGGGAAATAGAGCAACTTCTGTAGATGAACAGATAGACCTTCTGAAATGCAGAGGGATGCGAATCGACGATGAAGAAAAGGCGAAAGAACATTTGCTGGATATTGGCTACTACCGCTTAGGGTTTTATTGGCACTATTTACAGGTAGATGGAACTCATGATTTTATCCCAGGCGTGTGTTTAGAAGATGTGATCCGTTTTTACTATTTCGATGTTGACCTTCGCAATCTCTTGGGTAAATACTTGTATCGCATAGAGGTGCATTTTCGGACTCAGATTGTCTATCACGTTTCTAATCACTACCAAGATTCGCCTACTTGGTTTAATGATGCTAGAGTTGTTCGTAATGATATCATTAGCAAGCTTCCTATCATTTACAACGACAAGTTTAAAATTAACAATAAACCCATTAGAGATCATCATGCCAAGTATATTAACGATATCTATGCGCCAGCTTGGAAAACGCTAGAGTTTTTTACGTTTGGACAAATGTTTAGGTTGTTCAAAAGTTTGAAAGAGGATAGCGTGAAAAAAGAGATTGCTTCGGTTTATGAAATTCGAGACATAGAGGTCTTGAAGAATCATATACTGGCATTAATTAATATCAGAAATATTTGTAGCCACAGTGGTGTTTTGTTTGATTACAATCAACCCGTGGGGATTAAAAGGATTCCAGATCGACGCTATCGACTTAAAACTAGGAATCAAACGAATTTGAATGCGTCTATACGCTTAATATTGTTTGTTCTGAGCAAGGTTTCTGAAAATAGGGGTGATGAGCTACTTGAGTCATTAAAGGTTTTGATTGATGGTGTTCGTGGGCATGTCGTGATAGAAAAGATCATTAATGAGCATATCGCTTTTGATATCTCCGAGATAAATTAGTACCTTTGCAGTGTAGTTAGTGCCCCGCCACACCTTGAGCTGTGGTGCAGCACTTTAAAACAAGAGAATTTAAACCCGGAGCATTTTGCTTCGGGTTTTCTTTTTTTATTAGTATTTCCTTTACGCATAATTGACTTTATTTCCGTTTGTCGGATACTTTTTTGTTTAATCCGGGACGGGGTGGTATTTGACTTGAATTATTTTGTTTGAATGTAGCTAGCTAGGGTAAGACTACATAGACATATATCTGGATATTCAAATATCAGGATTTAAGTATATCTGGTTTCAAAGGCAATATCGCCAGATATAAGCTGTTGGTTATCGTACTTCTATTTCAGTCTAAGTAAAAACTTCTTATCAAACAGCATTTTACTCCATGCAAATAGCTTTATATATCATGTTGGCCTATCAAATCAGTCATTAAAAAAATGAACTTCTTAGATTTGGAGTATGCAGATTAGATATTTCAAATGCAGAAGACCTTTCCAGATGAACATTCATCCCTTTGAACTAGGCAATGTTTTGGGCATGAAAAAAGGATACGAGGACAATCATTTTCTACTGAAAATGTATAGCATTGACCACTCTTATTTTAATAGTTTTTATAGCTTTCATCTGGAATACTTTCTAAACCACAATCCTTCTCAGCGAGAGAAAGCATTCTTTGCGCACGTCTGGTCTATTGTTAGCGCTCGAATAATCTTCTTTGAAACAAGAGATCCATTCTCAAGGAAACATCCGCGTTATGTCTCCAATATTCAAAAGCTGGAAGAGTTCAGAAACTTTCTGTCTAACTACGATCATGATAACATGCTTCCACAAGAAATATTGATCAAGAAGAAGGATGCGCTTATCACTGAACTTCAAAGCAAGCTTGACGAGCGGGATAAAAGATTAAAAACACTAGAGCAGTACGAAGTGTCGCTTAAGATTATGATTCAGGATAATCATTTGCCAACATTTATAGATCTGATTCACCAGATTAAGGAATTAACTTTACCGGGGTCTGGTCGAAAACTTTTGAAATCAGATTATGATAGTCCCTACTATAAGCTTATTTCAAAATACTTTTCGCACCAAGGTAAAGATATTCCGGTCAATACAGCGCGGAACTATTTTGTTCAAAAGTCTGCAAAAGATGCTACTAAAGGCTCTAAAATACCAGATGATAAGAAGTTGTTCTCAATTACTGCAAAGAATGGTAAAGGATTGATTTGATCTTTATCCATTTGGTGACCATGCGTCTCAATTGGTCATGCACTTAATTATAGTATTCGCGAGTTTTGTAAGCAACGTACAGGAAAGTCCTGTAGCAATTAAACGCTTAATTATTTAACTCATTATGCAAGTGAACATCTTGACTAAAGAAGACCTAAACCAATTTAAGACCGAACTTATTGCGGAGATTAAACTCCTACTTTCCAGTGGTGACCACGCTGTTTCAAATAAACCACGTTGGTTGAGGAGTTCGGAAGTTAGAAAACTTATGAGCATTTCACCAGGAACACTACAAAACCTTCGAATCAACGGTGTTTTGCCTTATCGGAAAGTTGGTGGGATTATGTTCTACGCCATGGAAGATATTCAGAAGATGATGGAAGGAGGGAAATATAATGGCTAGTCAAATTTCAAACCATGTAAATATTTTGAAGCGGATTTGCAGAGCCGTTGCAGATAACGAATGTTTATTACATACACATGTAGCGCTTGTTTTAGCCTTGCTTTATTTTCAAGACACAGTTGAGCCGCTAAAAGCCTTTTCCTCCAGTCGAGCTAGGCTGATGCGGCACGCACGTATTAAGGCAGTTGCTACATACCACAAATGTTTGTCAGATTTGGTGAAAGCTGGTTATATTGAGTATACTCCTTCTTGGCATCCAAAGCAAGCCAGTCAATTCCGCTTTCTATTGGAGAAGTTTTAATCTGAGCTTATAGAATAGGACAACACTAATTTTTGCTGGGAGACCTTAGAAAAAGTGAGTTGCGAACTTTTTATTACCCCCATGATTGCTTCCGAGATGAAATCTCGGAAGCAATCATGGCAAGTTCGTTTTTGTATGGCAGGTTTGACGCAGGAAAGCTGTACGTACAAAGACACAACTTGCAAGTACCTTAACAAAAAATCCTGCGTATACCAGAATCGTTATTTTTGAAGTTGCAGGGCATGTTCGCAGATTAAAAATATTTTCCGATATACTGTACTTAAATTATAGGCCATCGAAGTCTTTATTAAAAAAATCGTTCAGTGACATATCTATCTTTTCGAGAATATTAATTAAAGAACTTATTCTCAAATCTTCTGAACCGGCTTCGTATTTTCCGTATTGCGATCGGTTAAGTTCATATTTATATGCAAAATCATCTGAATTAGAAAATCCCAGCTCTTTGCGAACTTGCCTTAGTCTTAACCCAATTTTTTTTACCTCCTTGGGCAGGTCTTTCGATACTTTTTTACTCATGCTTTGTCCTAAAGCATAAATCTCAACAGAATCAGATTTATTTATTACTCTTAATTAAGAGTATATTAATTTGGAGAATTTTCTATTGTTTATTATATTTGTATGTCGCAGGTCGAATTTGCGACACGCAATAAATAATTAAATGTCCAAGGCACTTGGAAATCGGCACTTGCGCTGAAAATGTAGGAACCTTTCTGAACAGCAAGTTGCAAGAGTTCGGTGCCCATTACATATCTTTGTAAAAAAAGACATGGTGGGCCCTCTCTTGTATGTTGTTCAGCTTTCCTACAAGCTTCAGCGCATATATAGAGAGGTATCCCATCACCAGTTTTAATGGGAATATATCTTCTGCTCCAGATTTTCGTGTAACAGCAGAAATAGATATGATACCTTCAAAAAAACAACTCTTCAAAAATATAATACGCTCCCCAAGTTAATATCATTGTCTGCTGGAAACTTGATCGATTCCTGCTGCTACTTGAGATTTCTATCTCGCATGTATTAAACAATTGATATTTGCGATAGCCTAACCTTTACTTTACTTAATCCCAAAAAATTATGACATTTTCCAATGCCTTGGCCGCGCTTTGGCCTAAATCAAAATACATTTATAGAGCTTTTGCACGGCTAGCTATAACAGTAATTCTAAGTTCATACGTGTTTGTTAATAGTGCTTTTGCCCAGTCTCGCCAGAATGGCGGGGCTGGAGTAAAAGTGCAGCAGTCCATGGGGCTTACTATAGGAGAGAAAGTACCTCAAGATTTTTGGACACGTGAGCATATTTTCTACAATGAAGGTGATACTGTGCGAGGCACGCTAGAACAGTTCAAGGGTAAGCTTGTGGTGCTGGACTTCTGGGCTACTTGGTGTGGCGCTTGTCGGAAGAATTTTTCCAATCTCGAATCCCTGCAAAGGGATTACCCGGATGATCTTGCTTTTGTGCTGGTAAATCCTGCCAAATACAGAGATAGCTATGAAAAGGTTAACAATTGTTATAATAATATGCTCTCCCAGACTGGCGGCACCACCCTTTCATCGATCATCTTAGATGAGCAGCTTGTCGCTCAGTTTCCCCACTACCTGATTCCTCATTACGTGTGGATCTCCAAAAATGGATTTATAAAAGCTTTCACCGGTTCGGGCTGGACTCTGCGCGAAGCCATAGAGTTCCAAATTAACCAAGAGGGTCTTTAAGTAAAACGAATGATGAAATATATAGTTTATCTAACAATTTTACTTGCTGGTTTGTGCTATGGCGCGCAAGCTCAGCAGCTGCGCGGCCGGATCATCTCTTCCTCCGATCGCCAGCCTATTCGTGGAGCCACCATTACCCAGCAGGGTGTCAGTAACTCGGCAGTATCGGATCTACGAGGCCGCTTTGTACTCGGCGTGCATCCTTCAGCCCAGCGGCGTTTTACCATCCAGCACCAATCTTACACAAGTTTTACGACGGCAGTTATTTCTGATCAGACCGATACGCTTACTATTGTGCTTGATGAGCGCCAGCGCGCAGTGGATTCGGTAACGATAGTCTCCACTGGCTACCAGCAGCTGCCGCGCGAACGGGCTACGGGATCGTTTTCAAGTATTGATCGGCAATTATTCAATCAGCAGGTAGGGCCTGATATCACATCCCGTCTGCCAGCCATCGCAAATAGTGTCACTACCGATAATAGCTTAGCTATCCCGCAGCTCATGGTGCGAGGTCTCAGTACCATCCAAGGTCCACGAAGCCCACTCATTGTAATTGACAACTTCCCTTATGAAGGAGATATTAATAATATCAATCCCAATATCGTAGAAAACATAACGATACTTAAAGATGCTGCGGCATCCAGCATTTGGGGTGCTAGAGCTGCCAATGGGGTGATTGTCATCACCACTAAAAAAGGATCATTCGACCGGCCAATCACCCTTGAGTTTAATAGCCATGTAACGATCACCGATAAGCCAGATCTGGGCTACATTCGTCAGATGTCTAGTGCAGATTATATTGATATGGAAGTCGAGCTATTTGATAGCGGGTTTTACAATAGCAGAATCAGCTCACCATCGCGCTTAGTGCTTTCCCCTGTGGTAGATATGCTGGAAAGAGTACGCAATGGATCGATGGATGGCGGGCAAGCTCAAGCAGAGATCCAGCGGCTAAGGGCAGTGGATTCGCGCGATCACTTTGACCGCTATATGTATGACAAAGGTGTTAACCAGCAGTACTATCTGGGAGCGCAGGGCGGCTCGCAGAAATTCTCGTGGTCATCGGCGGCAGGATATGATCGGAACTTTGATCATCTGGGGGCAAGGTTTCACCGTCTCAATCTACGCTTTGAAAATACCTATCAACCTACGGATGCACTCTCGCTGCGCACCAGTATATATTATACCGAGTCTGGCGATCGATCGGGTAGATTAGGCTATGGTGATATTGCCATGAATGCATCTAGCAGCGTACCTTATATGGAACTGGCTGATGAGCAGGGTAGGGCAAAGCCTGTGTTTACCAATCTGAATAATACCTATATCAACTCTATAGGACAGGGACTACTACAAGACTGGAACTATTATCCGCTAAATGACTGGAAGCATCATGTTTCTCGCTCGCGCTCCTCAAGCATGCTAGCTACTGCGGGGCTGGAATACAAAATAATGGAAGGTCTTCGCGCTTCGGTAAATTATCAATACGAGCGGCAGCATGATGGGACAAACCGCCTAGCTGATCGGGATAGCTACTCAGCGCGGGACTATGTGAACCGTTTTACCCAGATTTCTGGTGGCGCGGCCAGTTATGCTGTTCCACGCGGAGGTATTATGGATATTGGCTCGGGCATGCTGCGCTCTAACAGTATTCGTGGACAACTTTCTTTTGATCGGACTTTTGCCCAGGATCACCATATTACCGCAATTGCTGGTAGTGAAATCCGCATGAACGTGCGTGAATCCGACCAGCATCGCCTGTACGGCTATGATCAGGATAACATGAGTATAGGGGTAGTGGATTACTCGCGTAGCCATCCGCAGTTTATCTCAGGCAATAGTTTTATTCTAAACAACCAGTTTATCTCAGCCACGGATACGCGTTTTGTATCGCAGTTTGGTAATGCGGCCTATACCTATAGGAACAGGTACGCACTTTCAGCCAGCACGCGCCGGGATGCCAGTAACCTGTTTGGACTGGCTACCAATGATCAGTGGAATCCTTTCTGGTCGGTGGGGATGGCGTGGAAAGTATCGCAGGAAAAGTTCTTTACAACCGATCTATTGAGCTACGTGAACTTGCGGGCAACCTATGGCTTCAGCGGCAATATAGATCCGGCCATGGTAGCAGTCAATACAATCAGTTACCTGCCGACAAATTCCGTATTCACCGGTAGGCCTGCTGCCCGAATTAGTAACTATTATAATCCATCGCTACGCTGGGAAACCTCGCGCATGCTGAACGTTGCTTTAGACGTTCGCAGCAGGAACAATCGAATCAGTGCCAGCGTAGAATATTTCAGAAAGAATGGAATAGACCTTTTTGGCTCTGCGCCTACAGACTATACCACCGGTATTCCGCCCTCCACGCTTCGTAATGTGGCAAGCATGTCAGGGGACGGGATAGATATAGAACTAAAAACAGATAATATACAATCGGGTACTTTTGGGTGGTCGAGCATTTTAAACTACAGCTTCTTTAAAGACCAAATAGAAGAGTATCTAGTAAATCGTACGCTGGCCAGCCAGTTTGTTAATCCCACATCAGTGCCAATTTCAGGTATCCCGGGACGTCCGGTCTATTCCGTGTTTGCCTATCCATGGGGTGGTCTTGATCCTAGCAGTGGCGATCCGCAGGGTATTCTGGATGGCGAGCTCAGTACGGATTACCGAAACCTGATCGGTGCGGGCACTACGCTGGAAGAATTGGAGTTTTTTGGATCATCGATCCCGACCCATTTTGGATCTTTTATTAACTCGTTTGGTTATAAAGGATTTAGCTTGCAGGTAGGGATTTCCTACAAGCTGGGCTATTTTATGCGCAGAGGATCGATACATTACACGAACTTACTGAACAGCTGGCGCGGGCATAGCGACTATGGTGATCGCTGGCAGCAGCCGGGCGATGAGCTGATCACTGATGTGCCTTCGAATACGTATGTGGCGAACTCGCAACGGGATAATTTCTATGCCGGATCTAGCGTGCTGGTGGATAAAGCGGATCACATCCGTTTGCAGTATATCAATCTAGGCTATGCCTTACCAATCAGGATAAATGCCCAGACCCAGCGCATCCAGATCTATGTTAATGCGAATAATCTGGGACTACTTTGGCGCGCAAATAAACAGGGCATTGATCCGGATTTTAATAATAACACAGGCACTAGACTTGTTCGACCTGCAGGATATACGATAGGGCTGCGAACAAACTTTTAAAATGACTTTTTATGAAACAGTATACGGATATACATAGTTCTTTGACTAAGACCATCAGCGCGATAAAAACGGGTTTAACTCGCAGGAATGCTACTTCTGCTAGCTCAAATATGTTTATACTGCTAGGCATACTGATAGTAGCCACTACTATGACGGGATGTAGTGACTTCCTCTCCCAGAAAGCCGACGGCCGTTTAGCGGTGCCTACCAAGGTGGTAGACTTTCAAGCCATGCTGGATAACTTCGGTACGGTGAACAATAATTTTGTTTCGGCAGGAGAGGTAAGTGCGGATGACTTTTATTTGCGGGATGCAGATCTTCGGGGCTTATCGTATGAAAGTGATCGCAGGCTGTATACCTGGCAAGCGGACTTTGTGGCTAGACCGCAAAGCACGGCAGGGGATGAGTGGTATAATTGCTATACCGCTGTCAATATTTGCAATCTCGTTTTAAAAGGATTAGAGGATAATAACTTGTCTGGCTCAGAGGTCGATCTGGTACGCGGACATGCTTTATTCATGCGGGCGGCGAGGTTTTTGGATGCGGTACAGACTTGGTGTGTAGCTTATACGCCAGCAACCGCAGAGAGGGCTTTGGGTATTGTATTAAAGGTTAATCCTGATCCTGATGAGCGCTCCGTCCGAGCTAGTTTGGCCGCGAGCTACGCGCAGATCATTACGGACTTGGAGTCTGCTTATGCCTTGCTGCCTGAGCTGCAGCCCGGAAAAACCGCACCAACGCGTCTAGTTGCTGCGGCTATGTTAGCACGAGTCTATCTTTATATGGGAGATTATGCGCAGGCGGATCGTTACTTGCAAACTATAGCGAATTCGGAGCTTCCATTGCTAGACTTTAATGCGCTCAATCCAGCTACGCTGTATCCAATTCCTACGGTGACTGATAGCAGTATAGAGCTCCTGTTTTGGAGTAATGCGATGCTGGCAGCGCCGCTGAATGGGAATATTGCCCGCATAGCGCCCGATCTTATCGCACGGTATGAACCAGGTGATCTGCGCAAGCAAATCTACTTCCGCCAGCATGCAGATGAAACGTATTTCTTTCGGGGAAGTCATGTTGGACAGATGACTCTTACTCCCGGGATGAGCAGTAGTGAGGTGTTACTGATGAAAGCCGAATGCTCTGCCCAACTAAATAACCTGCCTGCGGCGCAGCAGGCACTGAATCACTTACTGGTTACTCGTTACGAATCTGGAAAGTTTCAGCCATATAGTTTTTCTAGCAGCGCAGATGCCTTAGAGGTCATTCGCAGGGAGCGTAGAAAAGAGTTGGTAATGCGCGGACTTCGCTGGGCGGATATCAAGCGATACAATCGCGACGGTGCAGCACTTGTTTTAGAGCGGAATACCGAGGAGGAGTTATACAGACTGCAACCCGGCGATCCGCGGTATGCGATTGCAATCCCAGAGGAAGTCATTACTCTTTCGGGTATTCAGCAGAATCCAAGATAATAGCCGCCCTAACATCAGATGCAATATGTTATTTCTCGATAAGCAAAACGTGATCGATTTCTATCTAGACTCTGGACAGATTTCTGGGAAGTTGGAAAGTGCCAAGAAAGAATTGTTAAGGCAGGTGTTCTACTTAGCTTTAGATGTGCCTGATCAGGATTTCTTATTGCATGTAAGCAGCCTTATTGCCGAGTGCACGCTTGAAATGGAGGAGCATGGGGATTTTGAAACGTTGCTAGCTAAAGTAGGAGCACAGGCGATAGCACCTAATATTGACATTTAGACGGAAGATGCTAGTGGCAAAGTTCGCTATATGCGATTTTATAAAGTCGACATGTTGACGCAGCTTATCTGGGCTGTTCTCAGTGAACCGACCTTGGGTAGTCGGGATTCTAAATATAGAGATCTCCGTAAAGAGCAGGCAAATTAATTGATAATACAGTAACAGGCCGAAGCATATACGCTTCGGCCTGTAAAATTAAAAACATGAATCAGTCTTTACGGACGTTTAGATGATGGGTTTATATCAAGTACCGCTTCGTTATCCATTCCACTAAGGTAAGTCGCCAGTTCGTCCAAATTATTGGCCTCTACAGTTATCTCACAAGGTTTCTGTCCAACTGTACCGCAAGCATTGGATGTACCTTCTCTCCAATTGTCAATTTCTGAGAATTGGCCAGGGTCTTCGCTATCGCCTACGAAGTGAAAGGTGTTTTGTAATTTATTAGTGCCCACGGACTGCTTATTCATCACTGCGGTAAATGCAAACGTTCCGATTGCAATTAGCGCCAATATTAATGTGAAGAGTGATGTCTTCACTGCAAATGTATTTTTCATGGTTGTAAAATTTTGAGGGTTTGTTAATTACCTTAGCAGATATTTGCCCGCCAAGGCGTTTGATCTTTTTGTGCTGTGGTGGCCTACTCATCTATAGTATTCAGCGAGTAGACCTTTAGCCGGAAGAGAGCAAATTTCATCTTGAACCTTTTCATATCACATATCTTTATTAATTCTATAATTTCAGTTGCATTAACACTGCTGTTAAATGTTGATAGTCAAAATTATAGATGTTAAAATACGTGAGTTGCACATCAGATGTGCAATTTTTAGCTATTTAAGCTTTTTAGGAAAAGATATTGGCATTCTTGAAGGGTTCGTTTAAATATACCCAAATAATCTGCTTGTTCCTGCTGAGTCATTACCGACTGAATACTGAAAAGCTGCTCGCGGAAAAGTCTATACCTATCAAGTGGTGATTTTAATAGCAAAATGGAGATATGACTTCTATGCTGTCTTATTTCTCTACTAGCGAGCACATCAAATAGAATGTCAATTACTGGATCACGGTTTTTAAGTTTTTTTACACGTTCGTATGCTATGCGTAGAACTAAACTTGACCGAAGTGCTACGATACTGCCTGTTCTTGGCGTATTGGTATAAAGGTGATTGGTTGATTTTAAGGAGTTGTATGCTAAAGCGACACTTTCGATTTTTCTTTTTTTAATAGAAGGATCAATGGATACGAATGCGATCATTCCTTGGCAAACGAAATATAAGTTTCTCTGTGGGGAAGAATAGTTGTATAGAAGTTCGCCGCGATTGACCTGTATTGGGTGCAGGTTGTCTCGAGCCCATTGCTTATGGTATCTGTCCATTTGAGCATACTCTGACCAGAATTTAAAAAAGATATGTAAGGCTTTGATGTCTTTCTTCATGGGGTAGATGTGTTGTCTAATAATCCGCTAATACAAGGTTAAAAAACAATGTAAAACTGATATTCAAAGCTAAGTAACCTTTGTAAAAAATGGGTTTGGTATGGACATAATGCCATTTGGTAGGAGCGTAATGCTATTTGCCTAGCGCAAAATACTATTTGATCCTACGAACTTGAACAAAATTGAAGGTAAAATTTCAATTGAAAAGTTGAAATTCACTCCTGAAATCATGAATTTAATAGGTGGATTTTTAAATGGGAGGGAGGGTCAGTTTTGGTTTAAACATTTACTGAACTTGGAAAATGTGTCTCTTTTGGAATGAACACTTCGTACAAAGAAGATGTTTTGATCATGCTTCCAAAGCGAGTAATAGGTAAGCGCAATAGAGGATCGGCAGAGCAATTAGAAACCTTTCCATTACCTCAGAGCAAATAGCGCAGCTGCCAGTAGTAGAATAATCCCCAATACATCAGCCAATCGATGTATTACTTTATAAAGTATTTTTACGTGATCTTTCATATTATACCATTTCAAAACGTTCTGAATAAATCTGTTTCCAATTGATTCCCAAGTTATGTAGGGATATTTCGGTAATGTCCATCAATGGTGTTGGTCCACAGATGAAAAACATATAATTATCGTGCTCCTTTGGGATATAGCGGGCTAGTAATTCCTGAGAAATAAATCCTTCCTCTCCATCCCAATCATCTTCGGGCTCTTCAAGTACATGAATAAGTCGGAGATTCAATGTTTCGCTCAACTCATCCAATTCCTCTCGAAATGTAATATTCTCCCAATCACTATTAGCATAAATCAGCACAATCTCCCTCTCGTCCTTCTGATCACGAAGCGTACGCAACATGCTCATAGCGGGCGTAATACCTATACCGCCCATAATAAAGAACAGATTCGCAGAGGCAGACGGTGTAAATGCGCCGAAGGGTCCTTCCAGATAAGCCGTATCACCTGGCTTCAAATCTTGCCAAGTTGCTGTGAAGTCACCTAAAACTTTTGCCGTTAATTGAATTTGCGGATCTAACGCGCTAGAACACAGTGAAAACGGATGTTGCTGCAGATCAAATGGCGTGTTATTGATGGTTACCCAACAGTACTGACCTGGTACGTAGTTCATCTTTTTGCCGGTGGCCTCAAGTGCTATGGTGTAACAGTCGTTTCTTTCTTCGATCACGTGTACAATCTTGTAGGCATGTTTACGATTTTGGTACGGCCGAATAATTCGCGTATGCACTACGAGATACATACAAATACAGATAATCATAGCTAAAATGATTTTTTTCCACAAGGGATCCATATAGTGAGACACCTGAATAGCGTGAACCAACCCAATAAATACGATGGCTAATGCTAGAAAACCATGAATTAATCGCCAATTTTCATAACTGAGATTCATCGCTTGGCGCCACAAGCTGCTGCCTACGATCGCAAATAGCGAGATCGTAACTATGCTAAGCGAAATTGCACGCATGAAGTTGACTCGTGGATCGAAATAAGATATGTAAGAAAAGTCGGCCAACAACAAGGTGATGGGATGGGCAAGCACAAAAAGGAATGAGATGATGCCTATCTGCTTGTGAAATTGCATTACATTATCACCACTATACACGGCAGCAATCTTTTGAAAACGTCCGGTAAAAATGAATTGTACCGCCATCATGCCCAATCCAATAAACCCAAATGCCACCCCAAGTTCTATCCAAAATTGCCTAACCTGAGGAATGGATCCTGTCAAAGCAAGCAAAAGGGGTAGAAGCGACAAGCCAGCATAAATAAAAAGCCAAAGAAATCCGTTTCGATAAGTATAGTGCATAGGGCTTAGATGATCAGTGCTATGATAAGAACACGATATACTACATAGTGTTTCTTTTTTCTTAAATGACAAAGGATAATGTTACTATTTACGTGTTTACGCGTAAATAGTGCCGACTAATGCCACTTATCACTACAGACAATCCGTCTATATACCCGAATTATAGAAATCATAAACATACGCTAATCCTATCTGTCTTATCAATCATACAGATTATTGGTATTGATTACTATTTAACGAAAGGAAAGATTATGATACCAGAGCACAAAAAAGGTAAACGAGTGGATTGTTCATCATCTACCGAATTTTCTACTGGAGAAGAAGCAAAGCAATTTTTCTTAGTAGCTAAAGAACGTCTTTTAGATATCAACGATTGGAATGAAGTAGCCGTATTACCATCATCCGTATTCCAATTGGCAGACAGCAATGGTGCGCACTTGGAGCGAGAAGCGCAAGAAGGTGATTTGGTCAAAATTGACATTCTAGGACCAGGATTACCCAGCAGCGATGGATATGATTGGGTACGAATTGAGCAAATTTTGGAAGAAACCACATCAAAAAGTCAAAAAGTTTCCATTACACTGAGACCAACAACTGATCCAACACAAACTGAAAAAGATATTGCGCATTTTTTCAAAAACATAGCCACTTCTACTATTTTGTTGGAACAGAAAGATAATGAAGTTTCCGCTCAATATGCGGGAAGAAATGAGTTGATTAATGATGAAAATGAAGGTATAGCAGATACCATTAGAAATGCACTAATCGGACTTGGTGTTAAATTAGGCGGCTCATATCCACAGTGGAAAGCGTTGGTGGCCGGAATAGTTAAAAATTAAGTTGAGCAATTTTATAGTCAGAAAATTAAATACCAGTGTTACTACTTTTTAAACTGAAAAAGAAAGTAGAGCCAATACCTTATTTACTTTCAATAGATATACTACTATCATGTAAACGCAGCAAATCCGACACTAGATATAGACCTATACCAAATCCGGAAATATTTTTCCTATGCAGGTCTTTAATCCTATATAAACGCTGAAATAGCATTTTCTGATCTTTTGCGCTTATACCCAATCCTTGATCTTTGACGCTAACGATGACTTGGTTATCTTTATTTTCACAGCTAATAATGATTTGACCTCCTGAGGGCGAGTACTTAACTGCATTACTAACCAAGTTCGTTAGCACCTGACAAATCTTATCACGATCTGCGATAAGATCGTTTGCAATATCAAACACTTTAAAAAGCCATGCGTTTATTACTTAAGAAACGCAAAGCTTTATTCTTCTCGTATGCCAATAATTGGTTTATTGAATGTACTGTGTTTCCAGGGGCGTTAAAAATTGTAATTGAAGATTACCTAGCGAAATCGGTTCAAATAATTTGTTTAAAATTTAACACAACATGTTATGACAGACACTAAAAACCTTTCAGAAGACCCATCTCAAAAATATCCTAAACCTCCCGTTCCAAAGCAAGATCAACCTGTTCCAGGTGTGGAAGGTAAACTAAATCCAAAAGCCGATCATGGCGAGGATTCGTATAAAGGCAGTGGGAAATTGAAGGGAAAGAAAGCGATTATTACGGGCGGTGATTCAGGTATAGGGCGGGCAGTCGCCATAGCGTTTGCACGAGAAGGTGCAGATGTATTGATTAGTTATCTGGATGATTCAGAGGATGAGGATGCAAATCTGACTGCTGAATATGTGGAAAAAGAGGGGAGGAAGGCAGTCCTTATCAAGGGAGACATCAAGGAAGAGTCACACTGTAAATATATTGTTGAAACTGCGGTGAAGGAGTTTGGCGGATTAGATATTTTGGTGAATAATGCGGCATTCCAGATGGCAAGGGAAAGTATTCAGGATATATCTTCTGAAGAATGGGATAAAACCTTTCGTACAAACATCACGGCCATGTTTTACCTATGTAAAGCCGCTGAACCTCATTTGAAACCAGGAAGCAGTATTATAAATACCACTTCCGTCAATGCGTATTCCCCTAACGAACTGTTATTGCCTTATGCAGCCACAAAGGGTGCAATACAGAACTTTACAGCTAATTTGAGTCAAATTCTGCTGGAAGATGGAAAAGGTATCCGCGTGAATGCAGTGGCACCAGGACCCATCTGGACACCGCTTATCCCTTCAACAATTCCAGCTCACGAGGAGTTTGGGAAAAATACACCTATGGGAAGAGCTGGTCAGCCAGCGGAGGTAGCTCCAGCCTATGTCTTTCTTGCATCAGAAGATGCCAGTTATATCGCAGGTGCGACTATACCAGTAGCGGGCGGAAGAATAACTATTTAAAATTTGATCTCAGTGCAAATTGACTGCGATAATATTCGGTGATAAGACTGTAGAATGAAAAAAACCATTCTACAGTCTTAGATAAATCAGTCAGCTGTCAATTTGATTAATTTTTGATCAATCGGCGCTAACAAACTTCTTCATCAGTGGCGCCATATCTTCACTTACTTTCTTATCAAGTACTTTTGCATAAAGCTGCGTGGTGCGAATATTGGTATGACCAAGCATCTTTGATACGCTTTCGATAGGCACACCATTCATGAGTGTTACTGTGGTGGCAAAAGTTCTTTTAGCTACACGGTTGCCTAAAGTCTTATTAATGCTACATAATGCAGCTATTTCTACCAAATATTCATTCATCTTTTGGTTACTGGAAATTGGTAGAGCACGATTGTTATGGATACACCACGGATTCTCAGCATACTTTCCCAGTATGCTGGATGCTATGGGCAGTAGGGGAATCGAAACTCGTGTATCCGTTTTCTGGCGATACGTAAAAATCCATTTTTCGCCGTCTATACCAATGCCAATATCCGTTAGTTGAAGTTTATGTACATCTGCGTAGGAAAGTCCTGTATAGCAACTAAACAGGAAGAAGTCACGAACCTGTTCCAGTCTTTGCGTTGTCAGCTCTTTCTCGACAATACGGCTCAATTCATCTGAAGTCAAAAAAGTTCTGTTAACGGGCTTAGATTGAAGCTTACGACCATCAAAAGGATCAGCATCAATCCATTTATAGCGAATGCAGATTAGAACGATCTTTTTAAGATTCTTTAAGTGTTTATTGGAGGTGTTGATGTCATTAAGCTTAACAGATCGAAGGTAGAATTCGAAGTCATCAATAAATGTCTGATCTAGTTCTTTCAGGTCGACATCAGATTTGTGGTAAGTAACTTCTATGAAAGTTTTAATGTGCCTTAGGAGTACCTGATATCGTTTGAGCGTACCTACGGCATACTCACCATGCTGCACAAGCGTTTGCATTTTTTCATTGTGGATCTCAATGGCATAACATAAGGTATAGCCGGTATCTGTAATACCTAGGTAGCGTTTTTTAAATGCAGCAATGTCAAAATCGGCTCCATCCATCCGAAGATCATGATAGATAGCATGTAACCTCGCGTTCAGATTGTCCAAAAATGCATTCATTGTTCTGGTTTGTTGGGACTTTCCCAAGAATCTTCCAGCTTGCACATTCCACTGTTCTGGGAATGCTTTTTTTCCGGTTGGGCATTCCCACCGCTTTCCATTCAAGGTAACGCGCCAATAAACGAAGGACGGATTCTGTGATTTTTGATTTTTTGACTTCTTCAAAAAGAAGAGTACACTAAAATTAGTCTTCATAACTAAAGAGTTAAGGTGAAACAAAATTAGCTTTGCAGTACTATTTTAACAAGATGTTCTTGGGGTGAACCTGTTTGATATCAATAAGTTAAGTCCTTATTCGGTGAGTCATCGAAAAAATGCCAATGACTCACCGAATAACTCACCGCAAATATGCGATTTCGTGCATATTTTGGTGCTTTTCCCCAAATAAAAAACCCTGCAATCTGTTGATTTGCAGGGTTTTAATGATTTTTGGTGTTACTCTCTGTGATCCCGCTGGGATTCGAACCCAGGACCACTACATTAAAAGTGTAATGCTCTACCAGCTGAGCTACGGAATCATTACTTCTTTCAGAAAACGTAAATCTTCTTGTTTGAAGTGATGCAAAGGTACTATTTTTAGAGATAATTACAAATATCTTTTAAAATTTTCTCTGCAAAAAATGCATTATGTTATGGTTTTTCTTTTCTGTATTTGGTGTAAGAATCACTAATGTAAGCTCTTAAGTCTTCCGGAGTGGCACTCTCAATAAATGATAAACTTGGTCGGTAGCCCTCTCGAAACAGCGGAATTTCGTCATCTGTAAGTGGAGTCATCGAACGAATTAGCTGATTAGTAAACACCCGATCCACTTGCCGATTGTCGCGCTCAGCGATCAAAACATCTAAATTGCTTCTCGCTTGCTTCCCACGTCTTCCAAACAAGCGAGAAGGAGAGACGCGCAGTCCACCGCGTTGCTGACTGGCTTCCGCCGCTTGTCCGTCATTCTTTGCACGTGCAATTTCCGATGCCAGACGGCTGTCCGATAAACGCGTTACATACACTTCGTTGATCACCAAGGTTTCTTGATCCCTTACTAAATACACACGTCGCAGTGCCTGTTCATAAATAAAAATCGTGTCTGACTCGTAACCACCGCCCGAAAGGCGTAGGTAATCATTTGCCTTAGCATCTATCGTGAAGTTACCTTCACTATCTGTTTCTGCCTGCTTATTATTATTCAGATTCTTGACTAAAATTCCGCGCAGCTTTTGACTGTTTTGAAGGTCATAAACTACGCCCTTCAGTTCCTGACCAAAGGAACTGAGTCCGCTGGTCAGAAATAGAATAGCCAATACCGTTATCGATAAAAGAGTTTGTCTCATTACTTAATTAGATTTCCAAGTGTTATTTTCCTGATTGATATCTGGATATACATGATCTGGATCGATGGTTACAGATACCAATCTTTCTTTAGTTTCTAACATAAATGACCAGGTTTTGTTTCGTTCCCAAATGTCTACTGGAAGTTTTTTACGAACTTTTTGACCGCTTTCTGTCACGGCCTCTACCACTACCGGCAACGCAAGTTTCTGCAGGTTGCTAATCTTAATAATAGCTCCCTTCTCAGGCGACATTTCTACATAACGTACTTCATCAATCGCCTGATCCAATAACCAATTGTGCTGAAACCAGCCGCGCCAAAACCAAGCGAGGTTTTCACCAGTTTCGCTTTCAATTGTACGGAAGAAATCTTCCGGTGTAGGATGTTTGAATGCCCAAGCATGCACGTAGGCTCTAAATGCGGCATCGAACCGCTTCGCGCCGATAATCTCGTCGCGGAGCAAACGTAAGCCAAAGCCCGGTTTGTAATAGGCAAGAATACCTAAGTTGCGCTCGCGCATATTTTGCGGTGAACTCATGATGGGCTCCAAACCAGGAACAGCGAAAGCCGTCGTCATGCTATTGCGATCGCCCATGCGACGTTCGTATTCCCCATTATTGAATGCCGCCGTAGAAAGATCATTGATAAAGGTGTTGAAGCCTTCATCCATCCATGCATGTAAACGCTCATTGCTACCTACAATCATTGGAAACCAGTTGTGACCAAATTCATGATCTGTTACGCCCCAAAGGCTACCTGCTTTCGCTTTGCTGGAACAAAATGAAATTCCAGGGTATTCCATACCACCCACATTAGATGCCACGTTCACGGCAGCCGGGTAGGGGTACTCAAACCATTTTTTGGAATAATACTCGATAGAGGCCTTGGTGTATTCGGTAGAACGCTCCCAAGCGTTGCCGCCATTGCTTTCTGCCGGATAAGCAGACATCGCCAATGCGCTTTTACCGCTAGGCAAATTAATGCGCGCACCATCTATGATAAATGCTTTAGAAGAAGCCCATGCTACATCCCGTGCATTTTCTAAGCGGTATTTCCAAGTCAATTCCTTTTTGTTCGGACGAGATTGTTTATTTGCTACTTCCTCTGCCGATCGGATCATAATTGTCTTATCGCTCTTCTGCGCGTCTTTATAGCGGCTCAGCTGCTCGCTGGTCCATACATCCTGCGGGTTCAGTAACTCGCCACCCATAACCACGATATGCTCTGCAGGCGCCGTAATCTCGACGTTGAAATCTCCGTATTCACAATAAAACTCACCGGGTCCGGTATATGGCAACGTATTCCAACCTTGTACATCGTCGTACACATACACTCGCGGGTACCATTGCGCAATCGCGTAAATATTCCCTTGTGCCGTTTCAAGAATTCCTGTACGATCCGCACCATACATCGGGATATTGTAAGCATATTCAATGGTCAATGTAGTTTTTCCACCATTGGCCGCCAAAGGCTTAGCCAAATCAACACGCATACGAGTGTCATTGATCGTATATTTCGCGTCATTCTGACCATTTACGCCCACAGAAGCAATTTCGTAACCACCGTTAAAATGATCACCAGCGCTACCATAACGGCTATTGGATAACGGCACCACTGCTTGCCCGATTGAATTTGGCTCAAAAAGATTCTGGTCTAGTTGTAACCAAATAAAATCCAACACATCGGGACTATTGTTGGTATACGTTATCGTAACATGGCCAGAAACTCGATTGGCCTGATCATCTAGACGAACTTTCAGGTCGTAACTAGCTGCGTTCTGCCAATAGTTGTGTCCTGGGCGGCCACTTGCAGAACGGTAGGGAGAACCATTGTTATTATAAAATATGGGATGGAAGGCTTCTGTATAATCGTACAGCGATTCTTTGGCTTGCTGAGCTTGAAGCGATATGGAGCTGATGGCCATTCCAGCCATGGCTACAAAGGATAGTAGTTTGTTCATTCGTATGCGCGTTTCTAAAGGTATGTTTTGTAGTTATCTTCGTCAAAACCGACTAGCAAACCAGTTGAATGCTCTATTATAGGGCGTTTGATCATGCTGTTATTGGCTGCCAAGACTGCATTCGCCGACGGAGCATCGACAATTTGTTGTTGTACTTCCGATCCAAGTTTTCGCCAGGTCGTTCCTTTTTTATTCAATAAAGTTTCGTAAGTAACATGTTTTTCCCACTCTTCCAGCTTGCCTACAGTAGCGGGTTCTTTCTTAAAATCATGAAATACAAAAGGCTTTTCATTTGTTGTGAGCCAATCCAGAGCTTTTTTTACGGTGCTACAGTTTTTGATACCGTAAACATTTAGGTGTGAATTTTTGGATGCTGTCATGGTATAAAGATATTAAATTATCGTTTATATGGATATACACGCCGGTAAAACTTGTTGCGCGATTGTGTGTTTATCCTAAAAATACCTTATGAACAAAAAATAAAAATTGATTGCAGATCCAGAACAAAAAGTTGTATTTTAATAAGAAATTTTGAGCAGATGCATCTAGACACTATTCACATCGAAGTAACTTATAATGCGCCAGTAGAACGGGTGTGGCAGGCTTTGACCGAGACAGATCGAATTCGGGAATGGTGTTTTGATGTATCCGCATTTCCTGTAAAGGAAGGATCAGAATTCGAATTTCGAAAAGTAGGTCGTGAGCGTGTGTTTTTGCATCGCTGTAAAATTTTAGATGCAGAAGATAATGTACGCTTGCAGTATACGTGGAGCTATCCTGATTTGATGATCGGAGAATCGGTGGTGACCTGGGAGCTTATCCCCCGGGGTTCCGTTACTTCCGTTCGATTAATGCACGAGCATCTGCTAAATCACAAGGAAGGCGGAGAAGCATTTAGCATTGACAGCTTCGACGCTGGCTGGAATGATATATTGAAACGCTCATTAGCAAATTATTTAGAAAAATAACGATGGAATTAAAACATATACCAAAAGGGGAGAACGGGATCATTTTGGCCTTGGAAGACGATGTACAATATGGTGAGATTACCTATGTATTGCATGGTGACAATCAGGTGCTTATCGATCATACAGAAGTGGAGTCTTTTGCGCGTAATAAGGGAGTAGGAAAAGCATTAGTCAAAGAAGTCGTGTCTATAGCACGTGAGAAGGGTTGGAAAATCATACCACAATGCCCGTTTGCTGAAGCGGAGTTTGATCAGAACGATTCGTATTCGGATGTTCGTGCTTAGCCGAAACATTTTCTTCGATAAAAGTGAGTTTAACACATTTTTTGTTTTCTTTGTAAGCCTGGATACTTCAATTTCAGGACTTGAATAGTGTAATGGATGATTTAATTTCTTACTTCGCTTCCTTGCATCCGTTGCAGGCTGCTTTATTTGCTGGTTTATTTACTTGGGGTGTCACGGCACTTGGGGCTGCGCTTGTTTTCTTCTTTAAGGAAATCAATCGTAAGTTTCTAAATATGATGCTGGGATTTACTGGCGGAGTTATGATCGCGGCAAGCTTCTGGAGCTTGCTGGAGCCAGCTATCGAAATGAGCGATGGAGAAGGCTTTAAGAAAGTCGTGCCGGCAGCGGTGGGTTTTATCGCTGGAGCGCTATTTATCTTTGGTTTGGACAAGCTCATGCCGCACTTACACATTAATTTTGCAAAATCTGAAGGTCCGAAATCATCTTTGCATCGTACGACTTTATTAGTTATTGCGATCGCTTTGCATAATATCCCGGAAGGTTTGGCGGTTGGTGTGCTTTTTGGTGGCGTAGCTTATGGATTAGGTGATGCCAGTATTGCAGGAGCCGTTCTTCTAACGATTGGTATTGGCTTACAAAATTTTCCGGAAGGAATAGCCGTTTCTATGCCTTTACGCAGGATGGGATTGAGCCGTTGGAAGAGTTTTACCTATGGGCAGTTATCAGCGATCGTAGAACCGATATTTGCCGTATTAGGAGTTTTAGCGGTTGGCTTTTTTGTGCCACTTTTACCCTATGCACTAGCTTTTGCCGCTGGAGCAATGATCTTTGTCGTGATAGAGGAGGTGGTGCCGGAGACACAAGCAGAAGGGCACTCGGATGTGCCTATTTTAGGATTTGTGCTGGGTTTTGTGGTGATGATGGTGCTAGACGTAGCACTAGGTTAACACCATCAAATTTTATCTACAGTTCTTTACGTAGTCGCGCCACGGGAATATTCATGGCTTCTCTGTATTTGGCCACCGTGCGTCTAGCGATAGAATAACCCTTTTCCTTCAAGATGTCTGTCAACTTTTCGTCGGCCAGAGGCTTACGTTTATCTTCGTTGGCAATGCACTCCTCGAGAATTTTCTTAACTTCTTTATTGGAAACCTCTTCGCCCGAATCTGTTTGTATTGCTTCCGAGAAAAAGGATTTTAATAGAAAAGTACCAAATTCTGTCTGTACGTATTTAGAGTTTGCCACACGCGATACCGTTGATATGTCCATTTCAATGCGCTCGGCGATATCTTTCAAGATCATCGGTTTCAACATCCGATCGTCGCCTTTCTGAAAGTAATCGTATTGATACTCCATAATAGCATTCATGGTCTTTAGAAGCGTCTGTTGTCGTTGTTTAATGGCATCGATAAACCATTTTGCAGAATCCAGCTTTTGCTTTACAAACTGCACGGCATCTTTCATTTTCTTATCGTTCTTTTCGGCCTTTTCATAGTGTGCGAACATCTCTTGGTAAGAACGAGAGACGCGTAATTCTGGTGCATTGCGACCATTTAAGGTGAGGTGGAGTACCCCATCGTTATTGGAGATGTGAAAATCAGGGATTACGTGCAATTGCTTTCCTGCAACAGTGCCGGCATCACCTGGTTTGGGATTTAGCTTCAAAATCTCCGCAAAGATATCTCTTAACTCGGCAGAATCTACACCCAGTTGCTTCTCAATCTTATCGTAATGTTTCTTGATGAATTCTTCGAGGTACTTTTCGATGACAATCACTGCCTTCTGAATGATCGGATTAGTGGTATCTTTCTTGCGCAACTGGATCAAAAGACATTCTTGTAAATCTCGTGCACCCACACCGGCCGGATCGAACTCCTGTATCACTTGCAGAATCTCCAATACATCCTCTTCTTCAGCGATCACATTTTGTGAAAATGCCAAATCATCAATTAGGGAATGAATAGGCCTTCTTAAGTAACCATCATCATCAAGGCTGCCAATAATCTGTAAACCAATCTGGTATAGCTTATCACTTAAGGCCAATAGATCCAGTTGATTACGTAGGTTTTCATAAAATGAATCCTGTATGGCTACTGGGATTTCTTTGCGATCATCCTCATCGTCGCCGGAGTAAGAAGAGCTGTAATCATTAAAATCGTCTTCTTGTATGTATTCCTCTACGCTAAATTCCTCTTCGGTAGAGCGTTCTTCCATCTCAAAATTATCGTCTGGATCACGATCTGGATATTCTTCGATCGGATCATTCATATTGGTGAGACTGCCGTCTTCCAATGCCGGATTTTCTTCGAGCTCTTCTTTTATCCTTGCATCTAATGAAACCGTCGGCACCTGCAACAGCTTTATAAACTGAATTTGCTGTGGAGATAGTTTTTGTAAAAGTTTTTGTTGTAAGGTCTGCTTTAACATTAGATACAATCGTTTGATGGGGTAAAAATAGTCATTTTCTGCCAGAATATTCAGTGTGCATTACCAAAATACTGATTTGGGTACAATTATTGCTATGGGAGATTCTAATTTAACCGTATCTGATAACCATTTGTTAAAAAGCCTTAAATTGATAGGATAGCGCGCATCTTTTTTTAATATTGCACGATAGTTTATCAAACTAATTACCCATTTTTACCCCATGTTTAAAAGAGTGAAAAACCAGGTTTTGCGATGGATATTAATCCTTGTGTACACCGTTATTCTATTCACCTGTGCTATACAGCTCAATTTCCTTGGTTTATTTGGCTATTCACCCACCAAGAATGATATCGTTTTACCGACTTTAAACGTGAGTTCTGAGTTATATACTGCCGATTCGGTTTTGATTGGTCGTTACTTTCGCGAAGACCGGGATCCAGTAGCCTTTGATAGTATTTCACCAGCTATTTTAGAGGCGTTAGTCGCAACAGAAGATGTTCGATTTTATGAACATAGCGGTGTGGACTTTCTCGGACTTATCGGTAGTGTGGTATCTACCTTACGTGGTAGCGACCGCGGCGGAAGTACTATCACACAACAATTATCTAAAAATTTATATAAAACCCGATACCAGGAATCGCAAGGATTATTGGGTAGAATTCCAGGAGTAGGCATCCTGATCACAAAATACAAGGAATGGATGACTGCCTTTAAGCTAGAGAGCCGATATTCTAAGCAGGAAATTATTACCATGTATTTGAACACAGTATCTTTTAGCAACAATGCCTATGGTATAAAGTCGGCCTCCCTACGTTACTTCAATAAACAACCTTCGCAGATAGCAGAAAGAGAAGCAGCGGTATTGGTTGGCATGCTCAAAGCCACTACGTTGTACAATCCTATTCGTAATCCTAATAATGCTTTCAAACGCCGAAATGTCGTATTGGGTCAGATGTTGAAAGAGGGATATTTGACCGAAGCAGAGCATGGCAAATTGGTGAAAGATTCCCTAGGATTGAACCTAAATTATCACGAAGTTTCCAGTTCAAATGATTCTTATCTACGCACTGCGGTAGAGAAATGGCTGGATAGCTGGTCTAAAGAAAATGACGTTGATATTTATACCAGTGGACTTAAAATCTATACGACTATCGATTCACGCATGCAACGCATAGCGGAGGATAATATGGTGCAACGTATGCGAGAGCTGCAAAATAGATTCGACAACGTATGGCGTGGAAAGACACCATGGCGTGACAAAAGCGGTGAAGTCGTTCCTAATTTCCTGGAAGATCAGGCCCGCAACCTGCCGATTTATAAAACCCTGATGGAGCAGCATAGTAATAATGAGGAGCAAGTGTTCAACATTCTGCGCCAAACAAAGGAGATGGAGGTGTTTACCTGGGACGGCATGGAAAAGAAAACACTTTCTACTATGGATTCTCTACAGCATTACCTCACCATGCTCAACATGGGGATGATGGCTATGGATCCCTATTCCGGTGAGGTAAAGGTTTGGATTGGTGGCATCAATCATCGTTTTTACAAATTCGATCACGTCAATCAAGCACGTCGCCAGGCGGGTTCTACCTTCAAGCCTTTTGCCTATATGGCGGCACTAGAGTCGGGTATGGCGCCATGCGACAAGTATGAGGATAAGCCTGTGCGTATTGAGTTTGTCAATAATAAAAATGAAAATGAAGTGTGGGAGCCCAAAAATGCGGATTGGAATTTTTCTTATCAGCAGATGTCGCTTCGCTGGGCTATGGCACGTTCTCTCAATAGTGTTACTGCACAAATTACCAACGATGTTGGCTGGGATAATGTGGTTAAGATGGCGCATCAGCTAGGTATTACCAGCCCACTGGCATCTGTGCCATCTGTAGGGTTGGGTTCCAATGATGTATCTGTCTTTGAAATGGTCAGAGCCTACGCCGCATTTATGAATAAAGGTAAGCGGACAGAACCTGTCTTAGTATCAAAGATTGTGGATGCAAACGGACGTGTGCTTGCAGAATTTAAATCGGAGCAAAAACAAGCTATTTCTCCGGAAAATGCTTGGTTAATGAGCTATATGTTGCGGGGTACGATCGAAGAACCTGGAGGTACGTCTCAAGCGCTTTGGGAATGGGATCTTTTCCAGAATAATAATGAAATCGGTGGTAAAACCGGAACTTCCTCCGATTATGTGGATGGTTGGTATATGGGAGTGACGAAAGATTTAGTAGCAGGCGTATGGGTGGGCTGCGATGAGCAGAGCATCCACTTTACCAGCTCCGCCAATGGAGAGGGCTCTAAGACCGCCTTGCCAATCTATGCTTCGTTTTTGGAGGAGCTGTACAAACAGCCTCAATTGGGTGTTACGTTTGGTAAATTTCCTGAACCGAGTGTAAAAATTACGAAATCTTATCTTTGTCCAAGCCCTAGAATTCGCGTACAGCCTGATTCTGTTAGTACAGAAATCGAGGAAATGGAGATGCCAGATTTTGAAGAAATTACCTTTCCGGATATTATTGGACCAGAATTGTAATACCGCTATATAATTGATAGTGTATACTTATTGATCTGCCACCACAGATCAATACTTATTTTATGAAATATAGAAATGATATGATCCGTTGTCGTTCTTCTATCCCGGTATTTTTGGGATTTATTCTTTGTTTTCTTGCGCCATCTATCGGCATGAGTCAGTATTTTGGTCAGAACAAAATGCGGTATAAGAAGCTGAATTTCAAGGTGTATGATACACCTCACTTCAATGTATACTATTACTTGAATAATGATTCGATGATGCACTGGTTGGCCAAAGAATCTGAGGTGTGGTATGAAATGCATCAGCAGGTTTTTCAAGATACCTTTCTGCGTAAAAACCCCATTATTTTTTATAATAATCATCCCGACTTCCAACAGACCACGGCCACGCAGGGCGAGATTGGCGAAGGTACGGGTGGTTTTACGGAAGCTTTCAAGCAGCGTGTCGTGATGCCGATTGCACAATCCAATCATCAAACGCGCCATGTGTTGGGGCACGAGTTGGTACACGCCTTCCAATATCGTATGTTGATCGAGGGCAATGACAGTACCCGATTAGAAAATGTAGGCAATCTGCCCCTGTGGATGATAGAAGGTATGGCGGAGTATTTCTCCATCGGCAAGAAAGACGCTTATACTTCCATGTGGATGCGCGACGCTTACGCCAGAAAAGATTTTCCATCGTTGCAACAGATGACCAATCAATCGCATCGCTATTTTCCATATCGATACGGCCAATCTTTTCTGGCATTTATTGGCGCTACGTATGGTGATACTGTGATTATGCCTATGTTTATCGAATCGGCTAAATATGGTTATGAAACCGGTATGAAACGTGTGTTTGGCTATGATGCACAGACCATTTCCACCTTGTGGAAGAATACCATGGAAGATACCTATCGGAAGTTAGGCAAGGATACTACCTCTCGGCCAATTGGTACACCTTTACTGACTCGTTCTAATGCGGGAAGAATGAACGTGTCTCCTGCGATTTCGCCGGATGGCAAATATGTAGCCTTCTTGTCTGAGTTAGATCTTTTTGGAATTGACCTATTTCTAGCTGATGCAAAAACTGGTCAGGTGCTTAAAAAATTGGGTAGTAGACAGACTAATAAAGATATAGATGCTTTTAGCTTTATTGAATCTGCAGGTGCTTTTTCACCAGATAGTAAGCAGTTTGCCTTTAGCGTATTTAACCAAGGTAAGAACAAACTGATGATTATCGATGTCGAAAAGAGAAGGCAACTTGGTCTGGTCGAGATGGAAGGTATCGCACAGTTTGCTAATATCACCTGGTCTCCTGACGGAGAAACTGTGGCATTCTCTGGACTTAAGAACGGCCAAAGCGATCTGTATACATACAATCTTTCCAGTAAGAAATTGGTGCAATTAATGGACGATTATTATTCCGACGTGCAGCCTAGTTTTTCTCGAGATGGTCGTTATTTGGTCTTTAGTACCGATCGCCTTGCGCTGCAAGCGAATAATCGTTCGGTAGATATTCCGATGAATCTTGCCATTTTTGATTTGCAACAAAATACTTTCAAGAGCCTGAATGTATTCCCGGGAGCAAATAACTTAAATCCGCACTTTTCGGCAGATGGTTCCGCGATCTATTTTCTTTCTAACAGTGATGGTTTTCGCAATATGTATCGCTTGAAGACGGATTCAGAACAAGTGGAGCGCCTTACCGATTTCTTTACCGGCATTAGTGGAATTACAGAATATTCACCGGCTATGAGCATTTCTGCACAAGACGAAATCGTTTATTCATTCTTTAAAAACAACGAGTATAGTGTTTATCGCGCGGATGCTTCTGCTTTTGAGCCAGTATCAGTAGATAATCAACTCGTGGATTTTAACGCCGCGATGCTATTTCCAGATGAGGATCGAGGAGTAGACGTGATAAACAATAATTTAAGGAATTTCAATACTTATCGTCGCATCAATTCTTCTCAAATTAATGAAATCCCTTACCGGCCACAATTTAAGCTGGATTACCTCACCAACACGGGGATGGGCATGGCAGTGGGTAACCGATATGGTGCTGGTATGGCAGGGGGGGTATTTGGTACATTCTCCGACATATTGGGTTACAATCAAATTTTAGGAGCGCTCAATATTAATGGTGAAATTTATGATTTTGGTGGGCAGCTGGCGTACATTAATCAGCAGAATCGTTGGAATTGGGGTTTCTCGGCATCGCATATTCCTTTTCGCTATGGTTTTACGGAGTTTAACGTGCAAAATTTAGGGCAGGGTGACGAGTTGGTGGAGAATACCTACCTGATACGGCAGTTTCAAACCCAGTTGGAAGCTTTTGTAGCCTATCCCTTTAATAGAGTTCACCGCTTCGAAGTCGGCGCTGCTTACGCTCGGTATGGATTTCGTGCAGAGCATTGGCGTTTTGGCAGAAACACTGGTATCAGTGATCGTAATACCATGAGTTCGGATGATGCTTTGCGGTTGGGTTTGGGAAATCTGGAAACGTTTGCCATGCCGCAAGTTACGGCAGGTTTTGTTGGCGATAATGCCGTATTCGGTATTGCCGCACCCCTGCAGGGCTATCGCTATAGAATGACAGTTGGACAAAATTTCGGTGAACAAAATTTTCAGGTGTATAATTTCGACTATCGTCGATACGAACGCCTGAAACCAGTTACATTGGCAGCGCGGGTATATTCTTATATGCGTGTGGGTGAGGGGGAAAATCGCTTTCAAGGCTTGTATATTGGCTATCCGTTTCTAATGCGTGGCTATGAACGCATACAGGATCTTTCCGGTAAGGTAACTTTTGGAGATTTGGTAGGGTCTCGCATGGCGGTAGCCAATTTTGAAATGCGCTTGCCGTTTACGGGGCCAGAGGGTTTGGCGCTTTTTAAATCAGGATTACTTTGGTCTGATTTGAACTTGTTTTTCGACGCGGGACTAGCTTGGAGCCGAGGCAACACCATTCGCTGGAGTAAGACTGATGCAGATCGTATCTTAGTTGATAATCCAAATGGCGAATCTTTTTATGAGTATAATCAGCAGGTTCGTGCACCGTTATATAGTGTTGGTATCTCGATGCGCGTAAACCTCTTTGGTGCCATGATATTGGAACCATACTATGCTATTCCTTTGGTGGGCGGTCGTTCGCAGTTTGGCCACTTCGGATTAAATTTTGCGCCGGGCTGGTAAATTTATCTATCTGAGCTGACATAAGCTAATTGGATGGATACATTATCATTAGCTTATGCTGGCTAAACGGTAGCTCCGAAATAATGCCAAGCAGCATCTGATTGTCGGCAGGTTCTTCATCGTTTAAAAAGTTAACCTCATGTCGCTCAACTTAGTACCCATATTATCCAAGAGCGAATTTTTTCCTAATAACCGAGAGCAGATAATTGAATAAATTTCCGTTATAGAGGAAAAGTTATTGTAGAATAGTTCTGCCTAAATCCTTCATATGTGCTCACGCTAATATTTCATTATAATAAAGCCTTTCCTTTATAAATCAACTAATTAGAGCATTTAAACCATCTTTTGTCGTCCGGGTCTTTAGTTTGCTAAAGAAAAATTGCTATAAAATCCTCTACTAAAAAGCCATTCTAGTTCTTGTTATTTTTATTAAGTTTTCAAATAAATTTCATTTTTAACATATGTGGTAATTTTCATATTATGAATATGATTAATTTTGAGTCAACATTTAAAAAACACATTTATTATGAAATTCAAACAAAATGTAGTGTTAGCTCTAGTGGGTTTGGCACTATTTGCAGCTTGCAACAAGAATGCTGCACATCTAGAAAATGAAGCGGATCACAGTCAGATCGCTATGTCAGCAGACGCCTCTATGACAAAATCTTCCTATGAGGAGCTTGGTTACAATAATGTAGACGAAATGATTAAAGATGGCTGGAAATTGGTTGATACCTATAAAGCAACTCCGGCAACTAACCAACGCTGGGCCTTCAATCAAAACCTGACCTCAAGGGTTGAGCAAGAAAAACTACCTATCACGTATAATCTGCTTAAAGATATGGGCTATGATATTTATACTAGAAGAGATTTGGCCAGACTGAAAATTAAGACATTGCTCGAGGGAAAACGTCCGGATGGCCTTTCTTTTAGTAGCAACTTAACTACAGAAGGTTCGTCACATCCGACAGCTTTGGAGCGCATGGGTCTGGAGGGGATCTATATTAAATTATATCCTCCTCAACTAGAAATTTTGGAATCATCTATTGGCCAGCCGGATGAAATATTTAGGGTTACAGCTTATAATAGCAGTAATCAGGAGAGTACATCTGAAGTAGATTATTCCTACAAGACTGGTTATAAAACGACCTGGCAGAAACAGGTGAACGGAAGTTTAAAAGTTGGCGTAAAAGCGGAAATTGGCGTACCAATGCTTAGTAAGTTTGAAACAAATGCAGAGGTCACTATTGGTAAAGTCAACACAGATGGTGGTGAAAATAGCACTGAGACGACGAGGTCTTCCAAATATAAAGCTACCGTACCTGCCCATTCTAAGAAGACGCTTGTCGTGATCACAAAGCGTGCGAAATCAAGCGTACGGTATACAGTACAAATGTCAGTTTTTGGTTCTGTGGGTGCAAACTACCCAGTCCCAGTTGCCCGCCATGGAGTCCCTGGCTGGCATTATTTCCATGGTTTTAGCGCAGATACATTCTTTCTCCCTCCTAAATCAGAGCAAGGTGTTGTGAATGTACTTGAAAACTTTGACGTAGAGATATTTGAATCACCTGCAGAGAGGATATAATATTTATATAGATTAACAACTGCTTTCAGAGATATTGAAAGCTAAAGTAAAAGGAGGAGGCTACGTAAGTCTCCTCCTTTTACTTTAGCTTAATTCACGCTACGTCTACTGATAGCGGGTTACTACCAATTGTATGTTTTCAGAATTAAACCTTGAAACATTTTAGTGATCTAACTATCAAATAGTTAAAGTATAGGGTTATTAAAGTCGCCGTTTTACAGTTCGCTGCATAAACGGCGATTTTTTTATCCATAGGCTCCATTAATTCTGCCAAATACCTGACTAGGATTCCAAGCAATATCAGCTCCCCAGACCATTCGTTTTCCGTTTAGTCCTACGTGTTCAAATCCTTGCTTTTTCAAATAAGCAATTGCATCAGCGTTTTGTGAAGGAACTACCGCCTTATTCGTCAAACTATAATGTAGTTCCATCAATGAAATTCCAGCTTCTACGTCTAAGGCATAAATTGGCCCTTCGCCAAGAAAGGGGATATGGTAACCGGTAATCTTTTCTTCTTTCATGAAAACCATGCTGTTTTCTAGGTAAGGGGATAGCAAATCTTCCCTATTTTCTCCGGTTATGATTTCATCTAGTTTTAGGATATGTCTTCGGTAGGAAGGTGAGTAGGGTAGAATCGACGTATTTCCAGGTAGCGGTTCGTTCTCTCTCAATTTCTTGAATTCACTATATTCTCCTATAACTTTAAAACCCGCTTTTGCGTAAATAGGTTCGCCCATTTCCGACGCCATCAAGGCTACGGATGGTATATTGGCCTGTTGCGCATGTTCAAGAAGGCGATCTACGATAGTACTTCCTATGCCTTCACCCTGATGCTCTGGCGCGACAATAATATGTGTAAGCCAAGCCGATCCGGGAAATATAACTAGATTTCCAAGGCCTACAATATTGTCATCGATTGTCGCCTTTATGGGAAAAGAAAAGTCACTATTGATGTACTGAATAAAATTATCTGTTATCACTGCCCAGCCATCAGGCTGTAATTCGCCCACCAAACTAAGGTCTTGTAATGTTACTTTTTCTATGTGCACGCTTTGGTTTTGATGTTAATACTATATAGGATAACACAGAGTAGGGGTCATGGTTTACTTTTTATCCAAACTACCAATAGAATAATTTAAAAGCTACTCCGGATAATTCGATTTTTCTACCTGGAGTCGTAAAATATTTTATTCATTGCTTATTTCTTAGCACCTCGTTGATACGATAAACCGCTTGGGTATATTCTTTCTTCAACATGTCTGCAATGGGTAATTTTCTGGTGCCATTCAAACACTCTCGTATATAATTTTTGCTATAGCCGTGCTTTTCGCTTAAATGATTAATTACGAATGCGTTGTAGCTATTTCTTTTTTTGCTATTTTTGTCCATTGCACTATTAGTAACGAAATTAACAACTTGTACTCCCCAAGGGCAGGTAATGATTTAGGTGTTAGTATTATTGATATAATTAAAACAAATTTATATATCATAATTGATAATTAAAATTATAATGTAAAATAATGGTTAATTTTTTTGACAGGTTAGATTTATTTATGCAGAAATTAGGTCTCAATGATAATAGAATCACAAGAGAAGCTGGTATTTCCAATGGATTGATAGGTAAGGCTAGAAAAAGAGGATCATTATCCCAAGAGAATATATCAAAAATACTATTGACCTATCGAATCCTCAATGGAGATTGGTTACTTACCGGGGAAGGAAAAATGTTAAGAGAACAACATTCGGACATTCAGACCAATGTTTTAGCATACAAAGATTTAGCCGATGCGAGAGAAAAAATCATCTTACTTCAAGAAGAGCAAATAGATTATCTAAAGCGGGAAATCGTAAACCTAAAAGAATCAAGCTAATATTTTTAATAATTTAATAAATCATCATTTATTTATTGCCAATTAGTTTAAGTATTTTCACTGCATTATTAACGCTGTGAAAATACTGATCAAGCGTAAGTATCAGCTATTTAAAGGATAATAATCTAAAATTAGCCTTTCTTTTATTGTAACTTTTTTGAGTTCTTCATTTTTTTTATTGCTGTAATTCTATTCTACGCAATTATATGATCTTGGTTGACTAATAATGACACATTGTGAAGAAAATTTCATTTGCTTTGGCTCAGTAATTGATTAAATAATTGTGATCTTTACTCACTTAGTGAATTTTAGGAATAGTCTCAATTTATGATTGCCTTATGAAATTAATAATTTTTCTCTCTATTATAACTTTAGGAATGCAACGTGGTCTGGCTATGGAAAAACTTACAGTTGGGAAAATTGAAAAGCTTGACGTAGTGGCTCACTTACCAAAAGCTGAAAATCATCTGACTGCGGAGTCCACTGGTTATTTAGAACTTGTTAGATTGCACGAAGAATTTAATATCGCCATGATCATTCCTGTTTGGGTAACTAAAGAACCACGTCTTGTATTGATGGCATCAGATAGTAGCAGGTATTATAATGTTTCTGATGAGCAGTTTGATGCGCTGATAGCGGCAAACCATTTAAATAAGGATAAGTTATTATCGCTGCCACTTTACACTCGTCTAGGAGGTAAAGCTATAATCGTTGTGCTAATAGGATTTATCTTATATGGGATGGTTGGTGGGTGTAGTTCTACCAGAGATAGGAGTACTAAGCAAGAATTCTAGTAAATAACATTTAAGCTATTCTTTGCATTTTAACATTGTATGCGATTTTACAGTTTGTAATAATTGAATGATAGATGTAGTATAACAGCTACAATGGCATAACATTTGTAAGGCAGTTCTTATAAATTAGTTTACAGACCAACCTATCATTTACTAGCGTGAAAAAAATATATATTGCACCGACTGTCTCTATTGACACCGTGCATTCCGAAAATTCCTTTGCCAGTTGCTCTGCAAATCCCAGGCTATTAATAAAGCATAATAAAAATAAAGGAAAAAAATCAAACGATGATTCCACAAAATAGCATAATAACTCACAGGTAAGCTAAGTGATGAGATTAAAATGTATCTTCTATCATATACTTAACTAAATATCACGTTATATCAGGTCATTATCTAATATAAGATAGCGGATAGCAATTTTTGATAAGGCGTATTCCTAATCCCAAGTATAGCAGATTGGCCAAATCCAATAATATTTGCTACCTTCAAAGGTGAATGACCGTCTTATTTCGTTCAGCATCTTAATCGGTAAAATAATGCATTCACTCAAACGATTATCCTCATACGTTTCACTGTTTTTTCTTGTTTTTAGCGCGATTCTAGAATCTAAGGCCCAGATCGATGGGTTAAAACCTGGTTTCGATCCGATAGAATGTGAAGAAATTTTAAAATTGAATAGAGCATTCCTGGATACTGCTTTGGATAGTAAATTTGAAGAGATGGTTTCGGGGTATACGATGCATTATCGTACCCCTAGCGTAGGTTTGGATAATCGGGCGGATATCTGGATTAGAAAAGACTCGACTGTCGTACTGATGCTACGAGGCACTACACGTCAACAGGAGTCGATCTTAGCAGATTTTTATTGTGCGATGGTTCCGGCAAGTGGAACGCTACAGATGCATAAAGGTGAAGATTATGCATATCTATTAGCAGATGATGATCGTGCTGCCGTACACGCTGGTTTTCTGATTGGATTTGTTTATCTGGCAGACCATATAGAACAAAAAATGGAAGCATTGTATCATGCAGGTTATCGCCAATTTTTAATAGGAGGACATTCACAAGGTGGTGCTTTGTGCTATTATTTCAGTGCCTGGCTTATGCAAAAGCAAAAAAAGGGTACTATGAAAGATATTTTGGTAAAAACCTATGCTAGTGCTGCTCCAAAAGTAGGTAATATGTATTTTGCCTACGATTATGATAATGCAAATCGCTCCCAATGGAGCTTCAGCATTATTAATACCAACGATGCAGTGCCAGAGATGCCACTTACCACCCAGCAGTTGGAGATTGATATGAACGAGCCCAATCCCATTTTGAGCTTGTATACTAGATTGGATGATTTGCCTTTTTTAAAACGAACCGTTTTGCGACGCTCATTCAACATCATGAAGAAGCGTGCCGAAAAGTCTTCTGAAGCCTATCAGAAATACCTAGGTAAGTATACTGGTAGATTTATCGTACGCTACCTTCCTGAATTGCAAATCCCGGAACTGGTCAAGACCACCTATTTTCAACGTCCGGGAGTACCCATCGTGCTATCCGCAAATCAGGCTTATCTAGATTATTTTGCGGAATCATCCCGCTATTTTCATCACGGCATTGATACCTATCGTTTTTTGCTTCGCCAATATTATGATGGTCTTGATGAATATGCACCTTTTGTGAAAAGATAAACGTAAGATTACAAAATGACATTCATCAAGAGTTAATATTTTGCTAATCTACGTCTAACAACAATATGTCAACTTTGCTGTCGACCATCCAAAGGCAAAGAAGACGCTATGGCATCATTTGACTTCGATTTTGACATTCTTTACAGAGAACACGCGGCTACATTATTACATATTGCCTTGCGCAAGCTGGATGATAAAGAACAGGCGATGGACGTGGTTCAAGATCTGTTTGTTGATCTTTGGCAGCGCCGGTCTATGATCAATATAACGGGCAATCCGCAGCACTATTTGGTTTCCGCACTTTATCATAAGATATTTCAACACTTTCGGAAAGTCGGCTTAAATCAAAAGCATATAGCGCATTTTAAAGTCCTGCAAACAGCAGCTGACGAAGGGATGGATCGGGTAGGAGAAGATGACTTTGAAGAACATCATGCACTGACCATTCGGCACATAGATCACTCTGTCGAGCAGATGTCACCACGTATGCGTACGATATTCGAGCTTAAATATTATCAATCGTATTCCAATCAGGAAATTGCTTCCCTGCTTGGCATTTCCAATCAAACTGTCAAAAATCAATTGAGCAGATCACTCGATCAGGTGAGAAAGGAATTAGCCGAAAAAAGCGTGCACGATACGGTTTTTATAGTACCTCTGCTTTCCTATATTTTACTGCAGTAGTTGTTTTTAAGTTAAGGTAAACTTGATCTTTTGTTAACACCATTTTAGTGGTACGATTAGGCTGTTTGGACTACTACCTTATGTATGTCAAAACAATCCACCTCATTAGAGCAGCTCATCCAAAGATACCTGGAAGGTAAATGTACTGCCGAAGAAAAAGCAAAACTACATCGTTGGATGGAATCCCTGGAGATTTCTGACCAATCGGTCTCCGAAGAAGATATTCAGCAGCTAAGAAATCGTATTGACACTATCATCCAACCCGAAGAGCTAAATGTTAAAAAATTGGGAAGACCTCGCTTGCATATAGTTGCAATAGCCGCTTCTATATTGTGCATTGGGTTTGCCAGTTTTTTCTATCTCAGGAATCATCAAAATAAAACGAAACAGGTACAATCTAGTATAGCTGAATGTAATTCTTCGTCATCAGATCTGGATAGACTGCGCGTGTATCACAATCATGGTACCGCCGACAGGTCTATTCGGTTGGCAGATGGCACCGAGGTGACTTTGACTCCTAATAGTAGTATTTACCTATTGGCCGGTTTTGAAACAGATCACCGTCATATCTCACTTCGTGGAAAAGCGCGATTTGATGTTGCCAAAGATGTATCTCGACCATTCTCTGTTATCACGGGAGGTATTCATACCACTGCCATAGGGACAATTTTTTGGGTCACACACTTAGACAAACAAACGCTTCCTGTCGTACAGCTACTATCCGGGAAAGTTGCCATCACGAAAAAAGCTATCAATGGCACTTCTAAGCTCTTAGCAGCATTGAGCCCAGGCGATATTTGGGATAATAACGGGATCCGTTTACCCGCGAAAAGCCCTGCTAACCGTCATGAAACTCCACTAAAACCAGCCGTAGAAAAAGTTGAAGCTATCGTATTAGCCTTCCACCACACACCTTTAAAAGAAGTATTTGATGTGCTTTCAACTCATTTCGAAACCGACTTTTCCTACGAAAATGAGGATCTAACCGGGATGACTTTCTACGGTAACTACAGCGCTCAGGTAACCATTGATGACATCTTAAAGCATATCATGCTAACGCACGATTTAGTGATAACCTATCATGAAGAGACGGAAAGATATGAGGTATCTCTCCAATTGAACCACCAAACAAACGATTAAATTGAACAAACCAATGTGTAGAAAAATTCACTCCAAGCCTTCCCTAAAACTCGGGCTAATCGGTATCCTTTTAGGTCTGCTATTCTCGACCGCGCAGGCGCAACAACCACAGGGCGAACTCGTCGTGCTGGTACAGAATAAGGAAAACAGCGCAATCTCAGATGCTACTGTCCGCATTCACAATACTCGGCTAAACCTAGAGAAACTAGGTTCGTCAGACTTACAAGGTCGTGTTGTATTTCAGAATCTCCCGGCTGATAGCAATTACTGTATTACTGTTAGTTATGTCGGCATGTTGTCTAAAGAAGAGTGTGCCATCATCATTTCCAATAGTAAGCGGAGCAGTGCCATTATAGTGCTTAAAGATCCGGCACTCAATGAAATGGATCAGGTTGTGGTCACCGCTATCGGTATCAAACAACAAAAGCGAAAGCTCGGATATGCTACTCAGGAGGTAAATACCGAAGTATTGCAAGAGTCCAAAACGATGAACATCGGTACTGCGCTAACGGGACAAGTCGCAGGCTTGATCGTAAACAACCCGACGGGAATCTTCCAGGCGCCGACTTTCAATCTGCGTGGTCGCAGCCCACTCATCGTCGTAGATGGTATTCCTGTAGAATCTCAGCTGTTCGATATTCCTGCACAGCACATTGAAAATATCAACGTACTAAAAGGTACCGCGGCATCGGTGCTGTATGGCTTTCGCGGAAGGGACGGTGCCATTATGATCACCACAAAAAATGCAAAGGTAGAAGGGCTGGAAGTGACCATTGGGACGACCAATATGATGTCTGCCGGGTTCACGGTGTTTCCGGAATCTCAAACGGAGTTTGGTAGCGGATCCAATGGGCAGTATGAATTCTGGGATGGTGCCGATGGCGGGATATCTGATGGCGATATGGCCTGGGGGCCGAAGCTGAATACCGGCTTGTTATTGCCACAATGGAACAGTCCCATCAGGGATAGACAAACGGGTACAGTGATCCCTTGGTGGGGCGATGTAAGCGGAACGATTTACGATGATAAATCTCGGTACGAACGTGTGCCTATTGAGTGGCGTTCATACGATAACTTACGAGACTTTCTAGGAAGAGGAATTGTGACCGAGAATAATTTTACCTTATCTCATAAATCGGAAAAGCTAAGCTTATTCACGTCTGGTAAGTATGCTTACCAAAAGGGGCAGGTGCCAAACACTAGCCTGAATTCGGGCGGGATAAATATGAACTCCAACTATCGCTTTACACCGAATCTGAATCTAGATATTAATTTTTCCTACAACAAAGTGAAATCGCCCAATTACCCACGATATGGCTATGGCCCTAAGAATCATATGTATACCATATTGCTTTGGATGGGTAATGATGTCAATGGGCGAGATCTGGCTAACCACTTGTATATCCCCGGACAGGAGGGATATCGGCAAGCCAATTATAATTATGCCTGGTATAATAATCCCTATTTTGCCGCCCAAGAGCTGAATCAGGTATTTGATCAGGATGTGGTGCATGCCCAATCCAGATTAAACTGGCAAATCACCCCTAAATTTAATATGCAGGGGCGTATCGCTGCACGGCAGAAAACGACATTTGAAGATATGCAAAGTCCCAAGTCCTATATGAACTATGGTGATTCCAGAAATGGGGATTATAAAATGTGGAATAATGGACAGCTTAACTTCGATGCGGATGTGTTGGCCACGTATAGCGATCAGTTTGGTGACAATTTAGGACTGACTATTAACGCTGGTGCCTCCACTTTCAAACGCACTTTATCCAATAGTCAGCAATCTACCGACGGTTTGGTCGTACCATTCGTCTACAACTTAGGCAATACACAAGGTCCTGTACGAGCCACCAATGCTAATTATACGTCCATTACCCGCAGTGCATATGCATCGGTGAATTTTGATATTTTTCGCTCTACCTATCTGAATTTTTCTGGACGTAATGACTGGTCGTCCACGCTATCCGCCGAAAATAATTCCTATTTCTATCCCTCTGCTTCGTTTAGCACGATCGTGTCAGATTATATTCCCATGCCTCGTGTTATCGACTATGTAAAGCTTTATTCTTCTTGGGCGTCGGTATCTTCCGCATTAGATCCCTATAGTATTCGTGCGGTATACAATAAGGCGATCACCTACGGTTCTATATCTTCCGTCAATTATCCAAATGGTATTATCAATCCGAATATTCTTCCGGCGCAATCCAATACTTGGGAGATGGGATTGGCTTTTGCATTTTTGAAGAATCGCCTCAACATGGATGTGACTTATTATGACATGCGGGATCGCAATCAGATTATTAGACTCGAAAATTCAGATGCTTCCGGTTTTTCCACACGTATGGTAAACGGTAATGTCTATCGTACCCAAGGTGTAGAAGTCATGTTAGGTGCCCGGATAATAGAGAATGATCAGTTTTCCTGGCGTACCGCTGTGAATTGGACACGCTCTGTCCGTAGATTGCAATCCATTTATGGCGACCAGACTCGGTTCGGAAACCTTTTTGCAGGAGACCGGGCAGATGCTTATTACGACACTGTGTGGCAAAAAAATGCGGAGGGCCAGCTAATTCTAAATCCCACGACCGGAATGCCGATTAGAGATCCCTTTCCGAGGTATTTAGGCTATTTCAATCCTGACTGGCAATTTGGTTTCAGCAATACATTTATGGTCAAAAATCTCCGTATACAAATGGATATTGACGGATCTATCGGCGGCGTCATGCGCTCTCAGACGATTGAAAAAATGTGGTGGGGCGGCAAGCACCCTTCATCGACCTTGCACAGACAAGAAGAATACGATGCAGGACAGAACGTATACGTGCCTAATGGGGTTATTGTAACAGGCGGAGAAGTCACGTACGATGTACAAGGAAATATCACACAGGATACACGGACGTATGCACCTTTTACGGATGCAGTGAGCTGGCAGACCTGGTCGCAGATTTATCCTTATCAAGCACGTGTGGCCGAAAGTGAGAATAGCACCTTTGCCAACGTATACGATCGTTCGTTTGTCAAGCTGCGTCGACTTTCCGTTGGCTACGATCTGAACAAATGGATGAAATCCAGTCGTTTTAAAGCATTAGATGCTTCTGTATTCGGTACTAACCTGTGGGTGTGGAAAAACATTCCTTACATCGATCCAGATTTTGGTATCGGCAACGACGATAACCTGCAAGATCCATCTACCCGGTATCTTGGTGTCTCCCTCAACCTCACTTTTTAACTCTTTGAATTATGAAAAAGCTCCTATATACTATCTGCATAGGCAGTGCGCTGCTCTTAACTAGTTTATCCTCCTGCGAAAAATTGACGGATGTGAATGTCGACCCTAATAATGCGTCGTCTACGCATCCGCAAGCGCTACTCACCAATGTCGAATGGAATGCCTTCAATACTTGGCGAGGTACCTCACCGCTGTATACGCTTAAAATGATCCTCCAGACCGACGGAGAGAATGCTAATCAAATCTATAACTGGCAGCGTGGAAATTTTGACCAATATAGCCACCTTCGAAATGTGACCAAGATGATGGAGGAGGCAGCAGCTATTGAAGAGCCAACCTACACTGCGTTAGGGAAATTCTTCCGTGCTTATTATTTCTACAACTTGACGCTCACATTTGGTGATATTCCTTATAGCGAAGCTCTACAAGGCGAATCGAAAGGACTTTACCAACCAAAGTATGACGAGCAGAAAGCTGTTTTTGTCGGAATATTGGCCGAATTGGCCGAGGCCGATGTATTATTACAGGAAAATCAGGATCGCATTGCTGGTGATATTATCTATGGCGGAAATACGGAAAATTGGCGAAAGCTGATCAACGCTTTCCGGCTTAAAGTGCTGCTTACATTATCCCATAAAACCTCCGATAGCGAATTAAATATCGCACAGCAATTTGCGCAGATCGTGGCCAATGGTACATTGCTTACATCGGATGCGGACGACGGCCAACTCCTATATCTTGATCAGCAGGATAATCGCTATCCCGAATTTAATTCCAGCGGATATGGGTCTGGTATGTACATGGATTCTACTTTTATCCGTCGCTTGCAGGATCATCAAGATCCTCGCTTGTTTGCCATTGCTTCTCAAACCCGATTGGGTCGGGAAGCAGGAGCAGCACTGGATGATTTTTCTTCGTATGAAGGGGGAGACCCTATTGTGCCTTATGCGTTAGTGAATGATAAAGCTATTGCCGGGCGCCTTTCTAAGGTGCATGATCGCTATACGATGGATCCCACCTGCGAGCCGATGGTCTTGCTCGGCTATGCCGAGCAGCAGTTTATTCTAGCAGAGGCTATAGTACGTGGATGGATTACGGGTGATGTTGTTGCTACCTATAATACTGGTGTGCGGGCAGCATTCAACTTCTATGCTAAATACGCTAAGAATATGGGGCAATATTTCACAGCGGATCGCGCAGATGCTTATCTGCAACTCCCGATCGTTAATTTAGCTACAGTGACAACCAACAATGAGCGCATCGAGCGCATCATGATGCAAAAGTACTTGCGATCATTTCATCAGGGTGGTTATTCTGCCTATTTTGACCATCTTCGAACGGATTATCCGTTGTTACGCAAAGCACCAAACGTACGCACGGCTTATCGCTGGATGTATCCACAGAAGGAGTACAATCAAAATACAAGTCAGGTGCAGGTAGCGATACAAAGGCAATTTAGTGGCAATGATGCCATTCAGCAGCAGACCTGGTGGACGAAATAATGGTATATTACAAAGAAAAAAACGATGGACAGTAGAAGAGCATTTCTTAAGAAAGCGGCTTTATTGGGTGGTGCGACGGCAGCTTACCACATACTCCCAGATTCTATCGCACGCGCATTAGCCATACAGGTCGAAGCAGGAACAACCTATCTGGATGCTGAACATGTGGTATTTTTGATGCAGGAGAATCGCTCTTTTGATCACTGCTTCGGTACGCTTCGTGGGGTACGCGGATTCAATGATCCGCGGGCAATTCGTCGAGAAGATGGTTTACCAGTCTGGGTACAAAAAAATGTAAAAAATGAAGCTTACGGGCCATTCCGTTTGGATATCGAACAGACGAAAGCTACCTGGATGGGCTCCTTGCCTCACAGCTGGAAGGATATGGTAGAAGCACGTAATCACGGAAAGCTGGATACCTGGCTGGAAGCCAAAAAAGCAGGAAATAAAGCCTACCAGCATCTGCCATTGACCATGGGGTACCATACGCGTCAAGATATTCCCTTTTACTATGCATTTGCGGATGCGTTTACTGTTTGCGATCAGCATTTTTGTTCTTCGTTGACAGGTACTAGTGCCAATAGATCTTATTTTTGGTCTGGAACGGTGCGCGAAGAACCACATAATCCAGAATCGGTGGCGCACGTAGATAATGGCCAAATCAATTACCGCGATGTGCGCTGGACAACTTATCCAGAGCGCTTGGAAAAAGCGGGTATATCTTGGAAGGTGTATCAAAATGAATTAAGCCTGCCGGTAGGTTTTGAAGGGGAGGAGGAAGATTGGTTATCTAATTTTACGAATAATAACCTGGAGTTTCATGATCAATACAAGGTAAGATTTCATCCGGCACACCGTCGTTGGATGGAAGTGACTTTGGAACAGGTAAAACTGGAGATTGATAGAATCAGCGATCAGCAATCAGAAGATTACACCAAGCTTAGTCGACAAATAGAACGCCTCGAA